>JAJYLU010000175.1 GCA_021787505.1 Nitrospirota bacterium
GGGAGGGGCCTTCTACGGTCCGAAGATCGACATCAAGGTGAAGGATTCCCTTGGAAGGGCCTGGCAATGCAGCACGATACAGGTCGACTTCAACCTTCCGGAAAGGTTCGACGTCACCTACCGCGGGACGGACGGGAAAGAGCACAGGCCGATTATGGTCCACAGGGCATTGATGGGATCTCTCGAACGGTTCTTCGGGGTCCTGATCGAGCATTATGCCGGTGCCTTTCCTCTCTGGCTCGCTCCGGTGCAGCTGTCGGTGCTGACGATCTCGGAGCGCCACGCAGCATATGCCGAGAGTCTTGAGGCGGCACTCATGGCCCGCGGGGTGAGGGCAGAGCTTGATATCGACAGCGAAAAGATAGGGAATAAGATAAGAAAGAGCACTATTCGAAAGGTCCCTTATTCGGTTATAATAGGCGACAAAGAGGCAGCTGAGAACATAGTTATGTTGAGAAGGCGAAATGGGGAGAATTTTGGCCCATTCGGTGTGGAAGAATTGATATCTTTTCTTCTTGAAAAGATAAACTCCAGGGAGGTGCAAACATAAGCGGCAGGGATGTTGGTAAGAACATTCGGGTAAACGAGCAGATACGGACAAGAGAAATAAGGGTCATCGGCAGCGAGGGGGAACAACTCGGCGTGATGTCGGTCAGAGAGGCGCTCAGCAGGGCCGCCGACAGGGGGCTTGACTTGGTCGAGGTATCCCCGACCGCCGTGCCTCCCGTATGCAAGATCCTCGATTTCGGGAAATATAAATACCAGCTCAACAAAAAGCATGCCCAGAGGAAGACGATAGATGTAAAAGAGGTCAAGGTGAGGCCCCAGGTGAGTGAGCACGACCTCGGGCTGAAGATACGGAACATCAACCGTTTTATAGAGGAAGGCGACAAGGCGAAGGTCGTCATGTATTTCAGGGGACGGGAAATTGTTCGGCCTGAACTCGGGATGAAGGTCTTCGAAAAGATCACCCAGCAGCTTGTGGGGAAATTCCAGATTGAGCAGCAGCCGAGGCTTGAGGGCAACCACATTACGATGGTTGTCGCCCCCAAAGCATAACGGCGGGGAAGCGGACAGGACGTCAGATATTGGAGGGTCCGCCGGCGTCTCATCGTTCGCTGGGGGACGTAGCAAGTGTGCCGTGACAAATATTTTTTTTTTAGGTATACTACATATCTTGTTTCTAACGAGGGAAAAGGGGTTGCGGAATATCGTTCCGGGACCGATTCCCGTTTACTATCACGGAGGAAGAGATGCCAAAGCTAAAGACGCATAGGGGCGCGGCAAAGCGGTTCAAGGTGACCGCCACTGGAAAGATCAAGAGGGGGAAGGGCTTTAAAAGCCACCTCCTGACCAGCAAGCCGTCCAAGAGGACGAGGAAACTGAGAACCGCCACACTCGTTTCCGAAAGCGATTACGACGGGATAAAAAAGCTGTTGCCGTACATGTAACGACGGCGAAATGTAAAAAGTGAAAGGTGAAAAGTAACGAATCGAAGATCGTTACTCCATCATGTGCAGGAGGGCTTTTCACTTTTCACGTTTAACTGATTTTCGAGGAGGAGAAGATGCCGAGGGCAAAAGGTGGTTTCAAGACAAGACAAAGAAGGAAAAAGATACTCGACAGGGCGAAGGGCTATTATGGCGGCAGGAGCCGCCTGTACAGGACTGCGACCGAAGCCGTCGACAAGGGACTCCAGTATGCATACCGGGACAGGAAGGCGAAAAAGCGCGAGTTCAGGTCTCTCTGGATCACGAGGATAAGCGCCGCGGTCCGTGCGATGGGTCTCAATTACAGCCAGTTCATGAACGGGCTGAAGAAGGCGGAAATTGCGCTCGACAGAAGGGCCCTGGCTGAACTTGCCTACAGTGATCCGAAGGCCTTCGGGCTGATCGCAGAAAAAGTTAAGACGCAGTTGGCTTAGCACAGTCCGGTGGATGAACGACTTTCGCCAGATCAGCTATTCAGTTCATTATCGCAGATAGAAACAGAGTTCCGCTCCGACGTAGAAGGGGCGGCGGACCTCGCCGGCCTCCAGCAGATCAAGACAAAATATACGGGGAAAAAAGGGCTCCTCACCGCGAGGATGAAGGCCCTTTCCTCGATCACCGACCCCGCGCAAAAGAAGGAATTCGGCAAAAGACTCAACGAAGTAAAGAACATCATTGAAGAGACGATAAAGGGCAAAGAACTCTCTCTGAGGGAAGGCGAAAAAGAGAGAAGGCTCCTCACCGAAAAGATCGACGTCACCCTTCCCGGCAAATCCACGCAGTTCGGCAGAAGACACCCGATCAACCAGGTCCTTGGCGAGATCAAGGATATCTTCGTCTCGATGGGATTCGGCATAGAAGACGGTCCCGAGGTAGAACTTGATCATTACAATTTCGAGGCCCTGAACATCCCCAAAGACCATCCCGCCCGCGACATGCAGGACACGTTCTACGTCTCGGATGATGTAGTGCTGAGGACCCATACCTCACCCGTTCAGGTGAGGGTGATGGAGAAGAGACAACCGCCGCTGAAGATAATCGCTCCGGGGAAAGTATACCGGTGCGACGCCGACGTCTCACACACCGCCATGTTCCACCAGGTCGAGGGGCTTATGGTCGATACCGGTATCTCTTTCAGCGATCTTAAGGGTGTGCTCGAGCTCTTCATCCACAGTTTCTTCGGCAAGGAAACGCCGGTCAGGTTTCGTCCGAGCTACTTCCCCTTCACCGAGCCGAGCGCGGAGGTGGATATCGGCTGTGTCTTTTGTAAAGGAAAGGGATGCCGCGTCTGCAAGACCACCGGCTGGCTGGAGGTCCTCGGCTCCGGACTCGTGAACCCGCGGGTCTTCGAAATGGCCGGCTACGACCCTGACAAGTATTCAGGGTTCGCCTTCGGCATGGGCGTCGAGAGGATGACGATGCTGAAATACGCGATAGACGACATCCGGCTCTTCTACGAGAACGACGTCAGGTTCCTGAGGCAGTTTTAGTGGATGTGAACATGTATAAAAAGCCTATTGCGAGGGCAGACAGGCTGAAAGACGCCATACAATCGGCAGGATTTAATGTTGATTCACGTAAACGCAGGCTGCAGCAAAATGTTTTCCCGGCATGGTGGGCTGGTTTTTCAATTGTTCTTAGCGGAGCCTCGACTATGGAGTATTTCAGTCCATCCGCCCTTGTTTTCTTCACAGCGTCAGGGGTTGATTTAGGAATGTCGCAGCATGGTGAAGTGATATGAAAGTCTCGTTTGAGTGGCTGAAGGAATTTGTCGACGTTAGGGTTTCCCCGACGGAGGTTGCGGACAGGCTGACGATGGCAGGCCTCGAGATAGAAGGCATGGAACCTGCGGGCGACGACATTGTCTTTGAAGTGAACGTTACCCCGAACAGGCCGGACTGCCTGAGCATCCTCGGGGTCGCAAGGGAGGTGGCAGCTGCATTCGATGTGCCTCTTAAGACCCCGACTACAGGAATTCAGGGAGACCTGCCAGCTTCCGAAGTGGCGGTCGAAATCCTCGATTCGGCGCTCTGCAACCGGTACACCGGAAGGCTGATCAAGGGCGTAATCGTGGGCGACACTCCCGAATGGATGAAAAAACGCCTGGAAATATGCGGTGTGCGCTCCCTCAATAACAATATCGTCGATATCACGAACTATGTGCTTATCGAACTCGGCCATCCCCTGCATGCATTCGATGCGGACAAACTTTTCGGGTCCAAAATAAGGGTCGCACGTGCAGGGGAGGGAAGGAAGATCACGACCCTCGACGGCGCGGACCGGGAACTGTCTCCGGACATGCTTCTGATATGGGACGGGAAGGAGCCTGTGGCGATCGCCGGCGTAATGGGAGGAGAGGCGTCGAGCGTGACCTCCGAAACACAAAATATCTTTCTTGAAAGCGCTTATTTCGAGCCGACATCGATCAGAAGGACGTCCAAGGCGCTCGGACTGAAGACCGAATCCTCTTACCGTTTCGAGAGGGGGACGGACATCGTCTTCCTCGAAAACGCGCTTAACAGGGCCGCGCTGCTGATGCGGGAGACGGGCGGCGGAAAGATCCATGAGATCGTCGACGCCTATCCCGAAAGATATGTCCCGCCGGCGGTGGAAGCCGGATACGACAAGGTGAATTCCCTGCTCGGCACTTCGATCACGAAAGAGGAGATGCGGACCCTGCTGGAGAGGATCGGGATCAGCACGGAAGACAGGGGCGAAAAACTGATCGCCTTTCCTCCGCCTTTCAGAAGGGACATCAGGGCATACTACGATATTGTCGAGGAAGTGGCGAGGACCTACGGGTTCGGAAATATCGCCGCGAGAAACCCGAAGACCGGACTTTCCACCGGCATTCTCAACAAGAGGGAGAGGAACTTCGGCAGAGTGAAAGAGGCGATCAGGGTGTCCGGGTTTACGGAAGTAATCAACTACAGCTTTATGAACGGGGCTGACCTGGACATGCTTCTGATTCCTCCCGATGACTTCAGGAGGAGGTATGTGAGGGTAATGAACCCGCTGCGGCAGGAAGATTCTCTTATGCGGACGACGCTGGTGCCTTCTCTCATGAAAAACTTCCTGTATAACCTGTCGAGGGGGACGAGGGATATCCGATTTTTCGAGTGCGCAAGGGTCTTTATCGACGGCGGCGGACCGCTGCCGCTTGAAGAGCTCATGTTAGGCGGAATCCTGTTCCGGGAAAATCTGCCGTGTCTCTGGAAGGAGGAGGCGCCGCCTTTTTTCGTGGTAAAGGGCGCGCTCGATTCGCTCTGCGGAGAGATGAAGATAAAGGGCTTTTCCTACGTCCCTTCCGACGAAGCATTTCTTCACAGGGGAAAGTCTGCCGACGTTATGCTTGGCGCCGCAAAGGTCGGTTTCATCGGCGAACTGACACCGGGCGTGGTCGATAAACTGGATCTCAAGGTATCCAAACCCGAGATCGTGGTCTTTGAACTGAATCTCGAAAAACTACATGCGGCTGTGCCCGAAAACTTAACCTATTCGCCGATCCCGAAATACCCGGCGGTCGAGCGAGATATTGCGATCATCCTCGATGAAGGTCTGTCGGCTGCCGGGGTGATGGAAGAATTGAAGGGATACCGGACTGAGTATATCGAAGGGGTGGAACTCTTCGATCACTACAAGGGGAAGAACATCCCGCAGGGAAGGAAGAGCCTCGGCTACAGGATAACCTACCGTTGTGCCGACAGGACGCTTACCGATGATGAGGTCGAGACGATCCACACCGATCTGGTCGCATACATCATTCGAAAAACGGGCGGTGAGCTAAGAGGAGTGTAGCTTCAGGCTTGTCTGCCTCCCCCTGATCTTC
>JAJYLU010000176.1 GCA_021787505.1 Nitrospirota bacterium
TCCCCTGCAATTGTCGCACCCGGCGCCCCTGTATAACATTTGAGGTCTTAAGTTTTCATCTTCAAAAAATGAGGTCTCAGTCTCCGCAGGCTCATACGCTTCCCTGCAATACGGACATATGGTCCTCACAAGCCTTTGCGCAAGGACAGCCACCAATGATGAAGCGATCAGGAACGGCTCAACCCCCATATCCATAAGTCGCGTGAGGGCCGACGCAGAGTCATTCGTATGCAGTGTGCTGAGAACAAGATGGCCGGTGAGCGACGCCTGAATGGCGATTTCCGCCGTCTCATAATCCCTTATTTCACCTACCATGATCACGTCCGGGTCCTGCCTCAGAATCGATCTCAGACCCGAAGCAAAGGTCAGACCGATCTTGGGGTTTACCTGTATCTGTCCCACGCCTTTGAGTTGATACTCTACAGGGTCTTCAACCGTTATTATGTTCTTTTCCTCGGTGTGTATCCTGTTCAACGCGGCGTACAGGGTCGTTGTCTTGCCGCTACCGGTTGGACCCGTCACAAGGATGATCCCGTTTGTCCTTGTAAGGAAATCCTCAAGTCGCGCCGTGTCCTCCTCATCGAGTCCCACCTCGTGGAGGCTGATAAGTCCCTGCTTCCTGTCCAGCAGCCTGAGTACAGCCCTTTCCCCGAAGGACGTCGGGACTATAGATACCCTTATGTCGATGTCCCTTGCTCCTATAATGAGCCTCATCCGCCCGTCCTGCGGAAGTCGCTTTTCAGCGATATCCAGATTCGCCATGATCTTCACCCTGCTTATAAGGGCGTCCTGTATGATCTTCGGAGGCGTGAGCACGCTGCGAAGGATTCCGTCTATCCTCATGCGCACGTCGAGTTCCTTTTCATAAGGCTCGATATGGATATCGCTGGCCTTCTCCTTAACGGCCTGCAGGAAAAGGGCGTTCAGCAGGCGTATGATAGGCGCCTCTTCCGTAAGCTCCAGGAGGTCTTTGGGCGACTCGAACTCCGTGGCCACGGCCGAAAAATCTTCACCTGCTATGCCGTCCATGACTTCACGGGCCGTTCCCATCTGACCATAGAACCTGTTGATAGCTTCGATGACCGCCCCCGCATCCGCCTTCATCGGGCGCGGCGTCAATCCGTATCTCTTTGCCAGATCGAGGACGGCAAGGATTCCTCTTTCGTCGGCCACCGCGGCCCTGAGAAACCCGTTCTCCCTCCTCAGCGGCATGACGAGGTTATTTTTTGCAAAAGGAAGGGGGACTTCTTTCACGAGCGTGACGTCGACGTCTTCGTCTTTTATGGTCTCAATGGTTTCCATGGGTTTAAGAGACATACTACGCAACGGTTACCCAAAAGAACAGTGAAAATACGAGACTGCTTCCGGATTAGACTTTCGAAATATTTACGAAAGAGCGGCGCGAAGCAATCTCCCGAACCTTTCATAAACTTCACTTCTGAATCTTTACTATATAGTTCGGCTCGGCATATTCCACTTCGGGCTTCTTCGAGAATTCCTTTATCGCTTCTTCCACATCCTGATCTTTCCGCAAACGAATTTGGTACACCTTTATCCCTCCCAAATAGTTGATGAGGGTTGCGCCCTCTTTTGAGATGATCCCGCGTGCAGTCTCATCGGTCACCCCCGCCTTGAACTTTACAAGAAGCTCTCCTGCGGCATAGCGCTTTTCAGACACTCCGAACTCCCTTTCCTTCTCCCTCGTTATTTCGGCAAGACGCGTCGGCTCCTTCACCACGCTCGGCGTGAGGAAGACAAGAAGGTTTGTCTTGTTCCTTGTCACATTCTTCTGCGTAAAGAGCCAGCCCAGGACAGGGATATCCCCGAGTATCGGCATCTTTGTGACTTGCTCTTCATCGGTTTCCTGCATCAAGCCGCCGATGACGACGGTTTGCGAGTCCTTCACGACAACAGATGTCTTGGTGGAGCGTTTTGTAATAGTGGGACCGACGCTTATAGTGACCTGATCGGATTGCCCGCCCTTGACGGAAGAAATCTCCTGGTATATATCGAGTTTCACGTGGTCTCCCTCGGTAATCTGGGGCGTGATCCTCAGGATGATGCCGATATCCTGCCGTACGATAGAGTTGAGTATTGATGTGCTCGTGGCAACCCCCGTCTGTGATTGTGATACAAAAGGCACATTCTCGCCCACGATAATCTCGGCCTCCTTGTTGTCCGAAGTGAGTATCTGGGGAGTCGAAAGAACATTTATAGCGTCCTTGAAATCTTCGAGACTAAAAAGGGCTGCGTAGCCGGGGACCGTGAGAGTCGAGGTAACGGGAGTGCCGTCAGTGCCTATTGTAGTAAAAGGGACATTGAGAAAATTTCCCAGCCCGCCGATGGACGCGCCTTCAAGCCCTTGTAATACATTCTGGAGATCAGTCTGGGTTATGGTCCCGAAGCCCCCTATTGCAATAGGCGCTCCGCTGCTTGATTTGGCCGTTGCCCTCCATTTCACCCCAAGACTCCTCAACTTGTCCATCGTTGCCTCAACGATCATGGCCTCCACATAAACCTGCCTCCGCCTCTTGTCCAGCTGCTTGATGACCTGCAGAAGGCTCTGCTGGTCGGAAGGAGACGCCACGATAATCAGGGAGTTCGACGCCTTATCAGGCGTAATCGTTATCCCGCCGGGGGCCTCGAACGGCGTCACAGGGGCAGCGCCCGCAATCTGCTGCTGCGGTTTAATGCCTTTTATCATGCCGTCGAGGACTTTCGCCAGGTCCGTGGCATCGGCGTTTTCGAGAAAATATACGTTGATCCTTCCCTGGGCCTCGGCCGAAGGGACGTCAAGAAGCTCTATAAGGGACTTCATTGATTCACGCATCCCCTTGTCGCCGAAAAGGACAACAGCGTTCAATCTCTGGTCGGCCACTGCCTTCGCCTCTTCAGTCGCCGAAGGCTGGGGGCCGATCCTCAACTTCCGGCTCATGCCCTCATTGAGTATCTTCGCCAGGGTGTCGGCGCTCGCGAACTTGAGAAAAATGATCTCAGGGCCTTCCCTCATGGAGGGCTGATCGATGCTGCCCACAATGGACAGTATCTTCTCCATGTTTAGTCCCGAATCTATCACGAGCAGCAGGTTTCCGGGCCCGAACGCCGATGCATAACCGTCCCTCGAAACAATGGGCTGCAGGAATTTGAGGGCATCGTCGGAAGAGATATTCTTCAGAGGGATAAGGCGGGCGATATAGCTTTCATTCACCGGCTGCCTGTCTTTCGCTATCTCAATGCCTCTCTGTTTTGCCTCCGAGGACGGGATGATCTTGTAAGCATCGACTCCGGACGGCACAACTGTAAAACCCTTCAGCTCAAGAACGGAAGTGAACAGGTTGAAGGCCTCATCGACATTCAGCTTTGAGGGAGCAATAATGGTGATCTTTCCCTTTAACCTATCGTCGAAGATGAAGTTCTTCTTCGTGATGTCGCTGATGAATTTCGTGATAGCGGGGAGATCGACATCGACAAAGTTAAATGTCACCTTGGCAGGCTCCCTGGCCTCCTTAGCTTCCGTTAATGTCGCCGACTGTGAGAGCAGCCCGAGCACTACGGCGAGGAATAATAGTGCAGCGAGGTTCCTTCTCATCTGATCTGATACGTCAAGGTCATTTTCGCTCCTCCTCTCAGGATGTCGACCTGTACCCTGTCCATTCCCCTCAGGGCGGTAAATGCCTGAAGAGCATTATCGGGATTGGAGATATTATAATCATTGATCCGCAAAAGAACATCGCCGTTCTGAAGACCGAGACTCTGGTATATTCCGCCGCTTCTCACCTCGCGCAGGACGAAACCCTCCTGCTTGCCGTTTGCGAAGTTAGGCTGAAGCCTCGCGTCCGTCATAAGCTGGTTCGGGTTTTCCAGGGCAGCGAAGACCTTTTTCTGGTCGACCACAAACGAACCCCTGCCGGTGCTCCTCGCAAAATCCGACGTGGAAGCGCCGCCTTCGGAAGGATTGACCTCGTTTATTGTCAACAATTCGGCCATCGGGATCTTCACCTCGCTGCCGCCCTCCGAAATGAATACCTTATCGCTGTAAATCCTCTTCAGTTTTCCCACATTAAAGACATTCTCCCCGACCCTGAATACCTCTTGCTTGCCGCTCTTGTCCGCAAATATGGCATAACTGCGGGAAGGCGCGCCCGAGACCGTACCGATGAGGAGGATGTCCGAGTGCGAAGCAGACCCTTCTTTCGACACGGACAGGGGCCTTAGCTGACCTGCCGGGAACCCGAAGGGATTATTGGTCAGTATGCCTGCATAATCCAGAAGTCCTTTTCTCGTCTTTTGAGCCGCGGGAGGAGCGGGAGGCTGGAGTCTCACGGCCTTTTCGTAAGAATGCGCAAGAAGATCCCTTGCAAAAATGAGCGCAAGAACCAGCAGAAAAAGCGACAGAAGCACGTTAAGTAATGTCGGCAGCTTCGGATATCTTAATAGAAGGTCAGTCCCGTACATGTCGAACCTAAAGGATTATAAACAAACAAACGCCATTTTTACAACAAAAGCCGCGTTCGTCCTTACTCTTGAAAGCAGGAATCTTTCCTTATTCCCGCACTTTTGCGTTATAATTAATTGAAAACGTTGTGAGAGTTTTATGCTTAGGACCTTTTTTCTGAACCTTTCATTAAACAAAAAGCTGGTTCTCATGATGCTCTTCCTGAGCTTCATACTGCTTTTTATTCTCTGGTTCCTCTACTGGCAATCTGAAAGGGCGCTCTTGAATGAACTCGGCAAGCAGACAGCGGAACTTTCGAAGGCTATCCAGGTCGGCGTTGAGGAGGTCACCGGAAGCGGCTCATCCGATGAATCCCGGCTTGCCCAATACCTTAAGAAGCTTAACTCAAAAGGGATAAACGAAATATCGATCATCAGCAATACGGATGAGATTATTGCAAGCACAAACCCCACGAAGATCGGGGCCGCGGTCAGCCCCAAGAAGAAGGAACTTATTATTAAGGCGGAACTCGGCGAGCCCGTATCAAAAGAAGGAATGACTTACAACGTTATCGTTCCGGTCATCGCCGGCGAGGCCCAGTACGGTTACATCCACTTGAAGATCAATTCGGACGATGTTTCATTGATGCTGAAGCACAACATGGTTAAAAGGATTCTTGCCGCCCTCCTTGTCTTCGGGCTCGGCATAGGCATCGCGATATTCCTTTCAATGAGATACACGGAACCCATACACAGCGTCGTCAATGCCGCGAAGAAGGTCGCGGCGGGAGACTTCGACCAGACCCTGCCTGTCGACAGAAAAGACGAGATCGGGGAGCTGACTGCGGGC
>JAJYLU010000177.1 GCA_021787505.1 Nitrospirota bacterium
ATAGTTTTTGCGCTTTTGGATGGCAACCTCAGGGAAAAAAGAGAATACCGCATATCAGGGTCTGCCGTGGCAGACTTTTTCATAGATTCAAATCGACAATTTTCTTTTAATACCGGACCTTCCGGTCTTTCCCCTGCTCCAAAAGCCCTGCTGAAACTATAGCTCCCGCTCGAGGGGGCTAACGTGGAACTTTTCAAAACTGAGAGCAGGACACCTCCGCTTGCTTGGCGGATGCAGCCCGGGGACTTCGATGATTTCCTCGGCCAGTCCCATCTGCTCGGTCCAAAAAGGCCCCTAAGGAGGCTGATAGAGGAAGACAAGATCGTCTCCCTGATCTTCTATGGCCCGCCGGGCACCGGCAAGACAGCGCTCGCCCATCTAATCGCCCGCAAGACAAAGGCCGATTTCGTCTCGATAAACGCCGTCACCGCCGGCGTCAAGGACATACGCGAAGCGGTGTCGTCGATCAGGTCTGCAAAGACGATACTCTTCGTCGACGAGATCCACCGCTTCAACAAGCTCCAGCAGGACGCCCTCCTGCCCTACATCGAAACAGGAGAATTGACACTTATCGGCGCCTCCACCGAAAACCCGTTTTTTTCGCTGGTGCCGGCGCTTTCGTCGAGGTCGCTTATCTTCCGGTTCAATCCCATTCCGAAGGACGACCTGAGGGGTCTGGTGAAGAGGGCACTGATTGACAGCCGAGGTCTTGCGGGCAATGGAGTTTCCCTCGCAGAGGATGCCGCTGATTTTATCGCTTCGATGAGCGAAGGGGACGCCAGGAGGGCGCTGAATATCCTTGAACTAGCCTTTCTTTCCCTGGGCGAGGCGGGGAAAGAGCGGGTCATCACGCTGGCCCGGGTAAAAGAGGCTCTGCAGAACAAGACGCTTTACTACGACGAAGACGACCATTACGACACTATTTCCGCCTTTATCAAAAGCATGCGCGGATCTGACCCGGATGCGGCCGTTTACTGGCTCGCAAAAATGGTAGAGTCTGGGGAAGACCCGCTTTTCATCGCAAGAAGGATCGTAATCTGCGCATCTGAAGACGTCGGCAACGCTGACCCTCATGCGCTCGTCGTCGCGGTTTCGGCGATGCAGGCACTGGAGAGGGTCGGGATGCCGGAAGGGAGGATACCCCTTGCGCAGGCCGCGGTATACATTGCTGCGGCGCCGAAAAGCAACGCCTCGTATACGGCGATCGAGAAGGCGACCGAAGAGCTGAGGACGCAGCCGGTGCAGCAGGTCCCTGACCATCTTCGGGACGCCCATTATCCGGGTGCGAAGCGGCTCGGGGCCGGGAAAGGGTATCGTTACCCCCACAGTTTCCCGGGCCACTATGTGAAACAGGAGTACATGAAAATAGAGAAACACTTTTACGACCCTTCTGCGGAGGGGTTTGAAAGGATTATCAAATCACGGCTGCAAAAAAGGAGGAGCACTTCGGATGATTAACATGGTGTATCTGCTGGCCTCTGTCGTTGCCGGAATTGTGGTCGGCCTGATTATGAGTCTCATCTACAGGAACGCCCTCAAGACGCAGAGGGATTCCATCAATAATGAAAAGAAAAAGATTATCGACGAGACGCTGAAGGAGGCGGAGTCGATCAAGAAGGAGGCCTCTCTCGAAGCGAAAGACATCGTCTACCAGGCCAAGACAGAAGCGGAAAAAGAACTGCGGGAGAGAAAAACGGAACTCAACCATCTCGAAAAAAGACTCAGACAGAAAGAAGAATCGATCGAGAGGAAATTCGACATCATCGACAAGCGCGAGCACGACCTCGGCCGGCGGGAAAAAGAGTACAGCGGCAAGGAACGTTCCCAACAGGAGAAAGAGAACAGGTATAACCAGCTTCTGAAGGACCAGACCGCCACACTCGAAAAACTTTCGGGAATCACCTCCGAGGAGGCGAAACAGGAGATCCTCAGACGCACGGAAGAAGAGTCGAAGTTTGAGGTAGCAAAGCTTATCAAGAGGATCGAAGATGAGGCAAAGGAAAACGCCGACAGGAAGGCGAAAGAGATCATGGGCTCTGCGATACAACGGTATGCAAGCGATTACGTGGCCGACGCGACCGTGACTGCGGTAAGCCTTCCGAACGACGAAATGAAGGGCAGGATCATCGGCAGGGAGGGCCGGAACATCAGGGCACTCGAAGCGGCAACGGGGGTCGATCTCATCGTGGACGATACGCCCGAGATGGTGACGCTGTCCGCCTTCGACCCTGTGCGCCGGGAGGTCGCGAGACTTTCGCTCGAACGTCTGATCGCCGACGGCCGCATCCATCCCACGAGGATCGAGGAGATCGTCGAGAAGGTGAGAAAGGAGGTCGAGATCAACGTACGGGAAGAAGGCGAGAAGGCGGTCTTCGACCTCGGGCTTTCCGGGATCCATCCGGAGCTTGTAAAGACCCTCGGGAGACTCAAATACAGGACGTCATACGGACAAAATATGCTCCAGCACTCGCGTGAGGTCGCCTACATCGCCGGAATGATGGCCGGGGAAATCGGTGTAGACACCAAACTTGCCAAAAGATCGGGGCTTCTTCATGACATAGGCAAGGCGGTGGACCATGAGATCGAAGGCACGCACCAGGAGATCGGCGCGAACCTCGCCCGCAAGTACGGCGAAAACAACAAGGTCGTAAACGCGGTCCTGGTTCACCACGGAGAAGGCGAACCGATCACGGTAGAGGCGGCGCTCGTCGCGGCTGCGGACGCGCTTTCGGCTGCAAGGCCTGGAGTGAGGAGGGAGAGCATCGAGCACTACCTCAAGAGGCTCGAGACACTCGAGAAGCTGGCCCTGTCTTTCAAGGGAGTGGAGAAGTGTTATGCCATCCAGGCTGGCAGGGAGATCAGGATCATCGTGAAGCCGGAAGACGTGAGCGACGAGATGTCTTCTATGATGGCGCGGGACCTCTCCAGGAAGATCGAGGCGGAGATGTCCTATCCGGGCCAGATCAAGGTGACGGTCATCAGGGAGGCCCGGTATGTCGAGTACGCGAAATAAAATAATCAACGGTTAAAGGTTAAAAAGTTGAATCGTTGATTTCAAGGGAGGGTATTTTTGTGGAAACCATGACGCGTGACAGATTTAGTTGTACTCAACAGTTCAACAGTTCAACACCTCAACAACTGGTATGAAAGTCCTTTTCATTGGTGACATCGTCGGGAAGCCGGGCAGGACGGCCGTCAAGGCCCTCCTGCCCGGCCTCGTCGACAAGTGCAAGATAGATTTCGTTATCGCCAACGGCGAAAACATCGCGGGGGGGTTCGGTCTCACCGAGCCGCTCGTCGCCGACCTCTTCAGGACCGGCGTGCATGCCATCACGACCGGCAACCATGTCTGGGACAAGAAAGATTTCATTCCTTACATCTCGAAGGACAACAGGGTATTGAGGCCCCTCAATTATCCGCCGGGAGTGCCCGGAAGCGGCAGCCTCGTGCTTACGCTCCCGAACGGGCTGAAGGCGGCGGTCCTCAACCTTTCGGGCAGGGTCTTCATGACGGGGATGGACTGTCCTTTCAGGACGGGCAGGGCCGAAATCGAGAACCTGTTGAGGGAGACGAAGATCATCATCATAGATTTCCATGCAGAAGCAACCTCCGAAAAGATCGCCTTCGGCTACTACGTCGATGGAGAGGTGAGCGCCGTAATCGGTACGCACACCCACGTCCAGACGGCCGACGAGAAAGTCCTTTCGAACGGAACGGCCTATATCACCGACGTAGGCATGACAGGCCCCGCGTATTCAGTCATCGGCATGGACGTCGATCAGATAATTCAACGTTTCCTTTCCAGCATGCCGGCAAAATTCGAGACGGCCCAGGGAGCGGTGGTCCTGTCGGCGGTAACGCTGGACATAAACAACCAGACCGGGAAGGCGACAAACATCCAGCGGCTCCAGCTCACGTATCCCTGACACAACCGGCAAAGTGTTCGCGCTGTCCCGGCTACTTAAGAGATGCGAGGGGATCATTTTCCCGGACGGAACGGGACACCCTCCTTATTTGCCCCACCTTTTGAAAATCTCATGCTCTATTCCGATCAGGTCGAGGATCTTGCCGGAAACGAAATCGATCATATCGTCTATCGTCTTCGGGCCGTGGTAGAACCCGATGACCGGCGGGGCTATCTTCACACCGAGCCTTGCCAGAGCGAGCATGTTTTCGAGGTGGATCGGGCTGAACGGCATCTCCCGCGGCGCGAGGATGAGGGGCCTTCCTTCCTTGATCGTCACGTCCGCCGCCCGTTCGATAAGGCTGTTAGCATATCCGTGTGCGATGCCCGACAGGCTCTTCATCGAGCAGGGCACCACAAGCATCCCGTCCGTTTTGAAGGACCCGCTCGCTACAGGCGCCTCGAAATTCCCTTCTTCGTAATAAAAGATGTTCTTAGAGCCGGCGAACTTCCTGATCTTCTTCTCAGTCGCCGCCGCCGTCTCCGCGAAAAGATCTACACCGGCCTCGTCAAGCATGATGGAGAAGGACTGACGGGATATTATCACATGAGCTTCAGCCGCTCGACTGAGTTCCTTGAGGACCCTAAGCCCTATGACCGGTCCGGTCGCGCCGGTGATCGCCAGAACGTATTTTTTCATATCAGAAAGTCCGCAAGGGTGAAGAGAAAAATCGTCATGCTGATATAGCCGTTCATGTTGAAAAAGGCCATGTCGAGCTTGCTGAGGTCGTTCTCCTTTATCATGGAGTGTTCGTAAATAAAAAGCCCGCCCGTAATGAACATGCCCGCCATGTAAAGGCCGCCGAGACCGAATATCAGGCCGTCTGCGACGAGAAGGAAGAAACTGATCGCATGAAAAGACCTCGAGAGATAAAGCGACTTTCTCACTCCGAAACGCTTCGGAATGGAATAAAGCCCATGGCTCCTGTCGAACTCGATATCCTGAAGTGCGTAGAGCACATCGAAGCCGGCAAGCCAGAAGATCACGGCGCAGACCAGCGGCAGTATCGCCGGGTCGAAAGAGCCCTTAACAGCTATCCAGGAGCCGAGCGGCGCGGCCGAAATCGAGAGGCCGAGGACGAAGTGGGAAGACCAGGTAAATCTCTTCGTATATGAGTAAAGGAAAAGAACGGCGATCGCAAGGGGCGAAAGCACGAGGCAGAGAGGATTGAGCATGTATGCCGCATAGACCATCACCCCGAAGGAGATGGCGACAAAAAGGACGGTCTCACCGACGCCTATCACCCCTCGAGGCAACTCCCTTCCGGCGGTGCGAGGGTTGGCTGCGTCTATCTTCCTGTCGATGATCCTGTTCATC
>JAJYLU010000178.1:0-3981 GCA_021787505.1 Nitrospirota bacterium
TGGGGCCGAGTTCGTTCCCTTCACCGGTGTGGTTATACACCACGTCGAGGATCACCTCGATGCCGGCCTTATGGAGCTCGCGCGCGAGCGTCTTGAACTCATCGACCTGGCATCCTGGGGAGCGATGCGTGCAATATGACGACTCGGGGGCAAAAAACCCGATCGTATTGTAGCCCCAGTAGTTCGTAAGCCCTTTTTCGACGAGGTGGTCCTCCACGTAGAACTCCTGGACCGGAAGGAACTCGACCGCATTTATCCCGAGTTCCTTCAGATGGGGTATCTTTTCGATAAAACCGGGATACGTCCCGCGGTTTTGCACGCCGGACGAATGGTGGGCGGTAAAACCCTTTAAGTGGACCTCATAGATAAAGAGTTCTTCGAATGGTATGTCAGGGTGAACGTCCCCCTGCCAGTCGAAAGCGTCGTCGACCACTACCGCTTTCGGCACGATCCGGGTGTTGTCGCGGGTATCCATCGAGAGGTCTTTGTCCGGAAAATGCGGATCATAGGCGAGGAGGAGGTTGTCGGTATTTCTGAACTTGCCGGTAACAGCCTTCGCATACGGATCTAGCAGGAGTTTCTGCTCGTTGAACCTCATTCCCTGGGAGGGATAGAAATCCCCTCTGATCTTGTAGCCGTAAAGCCGGCCCGCGCCGAGCCCGTGAACGAATACGTGCCAGATGTATTTCGTCCGTTCTTCGAGCCTGATGATGTCGGTCGGTTCGCCCGAGGGAGCGTCAAAGAGCAATAGAAAGACTTCCGCGGCATGTTGTGAATAGATGGCAAAATTGACCCCCCCTTCACAGAGCGTGGCGCCGAGCGGGTAGTACCTCCCTTCCGAGACATTCAAACCGGTGTTATGAGTCAGTTCGTATCCCATCTCATCCCCCTTCCGGCTCTTTCGGATCCCTAAGAACTCTTCTCCAATACCTTCTCAATCTCCTGGCGGGACAATCCCCCTTTTATCTTCACGGACCCGATCCGTTCAGGCAGTACGAACCTCAGGTCGCCCGATAGCGCCTTCTTGTCCAGCCGCATGGATGACAGGACCGATTCGAATGGGATATCGTCCGGCACGTCAGAGGGCAGGCCGTACGAGTCGATCACGGCTCTAATTCTTTCAGCCTGCTCCCCGTCGAGAAGGCCGAGCCGCCGCGCCAGTTTCGCCTCGGCGTACATGCCTATAGCCACGGCCTCTCCATGAAGATACCGGGTATACCCTGTTGCCGTCTCTATCGCGTGCCCGATGGTATGTCCATAGTTAAGGATCGCACGCAAACCCGATTCCCTCTCGTCCCTCGAAACGACCTCGGCCTTTATTTCGCAGGACACGCGGATAATATGCCCCAGCGCTTCCTGATCATGCGCGAGAACTTTTCCCGCATTCTCCTCGAGAAAACGGAAAAACTCCCCGTCCCAGATCACGCCGTACTTGATCACCTCGGCAAGCCCGGAAAGAAACTCCCTCTTCGGGAGGGTCTTCAGGGTGTCCGTGTCCACCCAGACGAGCCTCGGCTGCCAGAAGGTGCCGATCATATTCTTCCCCAGCGCGTGGTTCACCCCCGTCTTGCCGCCGACCGAACTGTCGACCTGCGCAAGAAGGGTTGTCGGCACCTGAACGAAATCAATCCCCCGCATGTAGGTCGACGCGGCAAAACCCGCCATATCTCCGATCACCCCGCCTCCGAGGGCGACCAGCACGGATTTCCGGTCGAGCCTCGCCTTCAGCATCTCGCCGTAGATCTGCTCCACCGAGTCGAGGTTCTTATATTCTTCACCGTCTGGTATCAATATCTCGGCCAGCTCGAACCCCTCGTCCCGTATCGAGCGGGACACGGGCGCCCCGTACAGGCCGAATACCGTAGGATTGCTCAGAAGACAGATTTTCTTGCTGAATTCGAACTTCAGCAGGCCCTTGCCGATGTCCGGCAAGTTTCCCGTGTCGATTAAGATGTTGTAACTCCGGTCGCCGAGATCGACCCTTATTTTTTGCATCGCACTATTGCCGCTATCTCTTCGGCGACCTGAAGCGGTGTCTTTTCTTCAGTATCTATCATTACGCCCGCCTTCTCGTAAAAAGGCATCCTGCGACTGAGGAGTTCCCTGATCTTTGCCAGCGGGTCCTCCACATTCAGCAGCGGCCTGTCGTCGCTCCTTCCCGTCCTCAGCAGGACCGTCTCGGGGGCGGCATACAGGCAAAAGACCATCCCGTTTGCCCTCAGCGCGGCCATATTTTCATCCCTCAGTACCGCGCCGCCGCCTGTCGAGATGATGATGTTCTTTTCCTGCGCGAATCTAACGATCATCCGGGTCTCAAGATCCCTGAAATAGGGTTCACCGTAATTCTCGAAGATATCGGTAATTTTCATATCGCGGTCGGCCTCGATCTCCGAATCGATATCCACAAGACGCATGCTGAGAAGTCTCGCCAGCTCCCTGCCGACCGCGGTCTTGCCCGTTCCCATAAAGCCCGTCAATACAATGTTCATATACTTGCCGCACTCAATTCATCTCGCAGCAGACAGGAATACCGAAAAAAGGCTGCCTGCAACTCCTTCAAGCCCTTTCATTGGGCCATCCCCCTTTAAATCGGGGAGCTCAAAAACTGTCCACATACTTAAGGTATGAGCGGTAATTCCTCCTCACTTCTTTTTCGCTGTCGCCGCCGAATTTCTCCAGGAAGGCGTCCGCCAGTACCAGCGCAGTCATCGCCTCGCCGACAACGGCTGCGGCGGGTACCGCACAGACATCCGAGCGTTCATAGGCCGCCTTGAAGGCCTTCTTCGACTTCATATCGACGGACATAAGGGGCCTTCTCAAAGTGGGGATCGGCTTCATCGCGGCCCTGATGATGATCGGCATGCCGTTCGACATGCCGCCTTCGACTCCCCCGGCATTATTCGTCTTTCTGAAGAACTTTCCAGTCCGCGGACCGTACGAGTCGTAATAGATCTCGTCCATCACCTGAGACCCCGGACCTTCCGCCATCGCAAAGCCATGCCCTATCTCTACCCCCTTGATCGCCTGTATGCTCATCACTGCCTTCGCAAGCCTTCCGTCGAGTTTCAGGTCCCACTGCGTGTGGCTCCCGAGTCCGACAGGCACCCCCACCGCAAAGACCTCGAATATGCCGCCGAGCGAATCGCCGTCTTTTATCGCCTTATCGATCCGCCGCATCATTCTCTTCGACGCGACAGAGTCGGCACATCTCACCGGGGACCCTTCCGCCTGCGCGAACATCTTCATCAGTTCTTCTTCGTCAGCGCCGGGAGGGAAGGTCCTCACTTTCTGATTGCCGATGCCGAGCACGCGGCTCCCGATAAGTATGCCGAAGACGGCCAGAAATTTCCTGGCGACCGCGCCGAGCGCCACCCTCATCGCCGTCTCCCTCGCACTCGACCGCTCGAGGATATTGCGGACATCTCTATGGTCGTATTTCAGCGCACCGGCAAGGTCCGCATGGCCCGGCCTCGGACGGGTGACAGGGGCACCCCTTGGGTCTTTCGCCGTAAAATTCCGGACGTACGGATCCGGACTCATCACTTCCTTCCAGTTCTCCCAGTCCTTGTTTTCCACCAGAACGCCTATCGGCGAGCCGAGCGTCCTGCCCCGGCGAACGCCCGAGAGTATCAACGCCCGGTCCGATTCTATCTTCATCCTGCCGCCCCGGCCGTATCCTCCCTGCCTTCTCTTCAGTTCTCTGTCAATGTCTTCGGACGAAAGGGACAGCCCCGACGGGATGCCTTCGATGATCCCGGCAAGCCCCCTGCCGTGCGACTCGCCGGCGGTCAATACTCTAAGTTTTGTCATGACTTGTCTGTTCCCTGTGCAAATTCATCACTCTCCAGCGTTAGATTATAGCATCAAACAGGATAATGGCAGAAGTCCTATTTTTTTCTGCCGTGGAGACGCTTCATGATGTAAACCGCCAGGAGAGGAACCATAAAGACAAGGGCGTCTGTCACAGAGCCCGTGCCCCTG
>JAJYLU010000178.1:3991-5280 GCA_021787505.1 Nitrospirota bacterium
AGCATCCCCCGCCGCCTCCGGAAGGAGGGGGAGGAGGGGGCTTAGGGCTTCCGGTTGTGGTCGCCGTGGCCTCGTTAGAATATGCCGATGAAGCAGGGATCGTATTAAATGCGCTGACCCGGTAAGCGTACACGGTGGAAGGCAGAAGCCCTTTGTTGTCGAGATACGTCGCGACGCCGGGGCCTACCCTGTCGATCTCCGAGAAAGTGCCGCCGGGCGATTCTCTCTCTATTACATAGCCATCCTCGCCGGTGGCGTGGTCCGTCCAGCTCAAAATGATCGCTGAGGAAGACGCTGTAGCCGCAGTAAGTCCGTCGGGCGCCAGTAATGAAGAAAGCGCCTTGTAGGCGTTCACCCTGCCGCCGCTTGCCGTCCGGCCCTGGAGAGCCGGGAGCAGATCGACGTACCGCATGATCGTGGCGCGGACCTGCTGGTAGCTGAAATTGGGATAATAGCTTTCGAGAAGGCCGGCAAGTCCCGCTGCGTGTGGAGTCGACATCGAAGTCCCGTCGCAGTATTCATAGCCCGAAGCAGGCGACGCGCCGCAAAACGGTTTTGTCAGTGCCGATGGGACAGTGCTCAGGATATCCACCCCGGGGGCAGCCACCTGAACGGTATTTTTCCCGTAGTTGCTGAAGGAGGCGAGCATGTCCTCCTCGTCGGTCGCCGCTACGGAAATCATATTGGGGAGGTCATAATTCCCCGGATACACCGGCGTTACATCGTTATCGCTGCCGCCTGTGTCGCCGTTTCCGGCCGCCGTGACGAAAAGGACCCTGGAAGCATTCGCGGCTGCAATCGCGCTCTTTTCGGTGTTCGAAAAAGTATCCCCGGCGAAACTGGCGTTTATGATCTTTGCGCCCTTGGCGATCGCGTACTCGATCGCAGCGGCCTCATCCGCCACAGTGCCTTCTCCCGTTGCATCAAGAATTTTCAGCGGCATAAGTTTCACATTCCAGATCACCCCCGCGATGCCGATAGCGTTATTGCCGACGGCCCCTATAATGCCGCTTACATGAGTTCCGTGGCCGTCGTCGTCCATAGGGTTATTGTTGTTGCCGACAAAATTCCACCCCCTGCAGTCTGCCGCATATCCATTATGGTCGCTGTCGCTGCCTGATGCACAGTCGGGATCACCCGGGTTGGACCATATGTTGCCCGCCAGGTCGGGGTGGGTATAATCGATTCCGGTATCGATCACCGCAATGACAAGACCGCTGTTGCCGCTGACAATGTCCCAGGCCTGAGGCATATGCATGTCCGCGCCGGGGACAAGACGGTTGCTGAGC
>JAJYLU010000179.1 GCA_021787505.1 Nitrospirota bacterium
GCTGCAATCATGATAGCACAGGAAAGCGAGATCCCGGCAATCGTCAGCAAAGACCTCAGGGGCCTTCTGCCGATGTTCCGCAGGATCATCCGTGTCGGCTGCGCCAGGAACCTGCCGATGCCGAGTCGCTCCACTGCGGACCGCCGGTATTGCGCGGGCGGCTCGGGCCGCATCGCCTCCGCCGGCGGTAGCGTCGCGGCCCTGTATACCGAGAATATCGTTCCTGCCAGGGTGGCGGAGACGGTGATGAAGGCGGCGGAAAGGGCGACAGAAGGCCTGAGTTCGAAGACGAGATACGGGAAACGGTAGAACTCCATGTATACGCCGCCGAGCCCCTGCCCGAGCCTGATGCCCGCGGCTAGTCCTCCTGCAATTCCGAGAAACACTATGAGCAGCACCATCTTTGCATAATGGACCCCGATGGCGCTGTTACCGTACCCGAAGGCCTTCAGGATCGCGATCTGGTCGCGCTGGATGCCGACTGTCCTGCTGACAACGACGTTCAACAAAAAAGCCGAGACAGCGATGAAGATCGTTGGGAATATCTCGGCACTCCTCTGGAGCTGTTTGAACTCTTCGCTCAGGAAGCGGTGAGAGATCTGGTCCTTCCTGCCGTAGGCGCCGAGACCTCCGTAGCGGTCGAGGAGCGCGTCGAGCATGACGATCACGTCCTCCGCATTCGCGCCGCGCGTGAGCGTCAGCACTACGTCATTGAACGCCCCCTTCATGTTGTATGCGGTACCGAGAGCGTCACGCCCCATCCAGAGGATGGCATAGCGTCTGTAATCCGGACTGATCGCACCGGGCCTTGACTGGAGCACGAACTCCGGCGACAGGGCCGTGCCGACGATGACGAGCGTCTTCCATTTGCCGTTGATGATCGCGCCGAAGGTGTCGCCGGGAGAGAGATGATGTGCTTCTGCGAATGCCTCGCTTACAAGCGCCTCGTTGTCTCTATAAGGTTCGACTATCCTGCCCTTTCTGATGTACGGTATGTTCAGCAGCGGGTCGCCGATGTCCGGCAGAGAGACTATCCGGGCGGTCACCGGTTCCGGGAAGCCTCTGATGTCGAGCTTCACGTCTGCGGCAACGCGGGTCTCCACGGTTTCCACACCGTGTATTTCCGCGATCCTCTCTTTCAGGCTGTCGGGGGCCCGTTTCAGCGAAGAGAATACCTCGGCAAAGCGATTGTCGCGGTAGAACCTGTCCCTCGTCATGTTCAGCGAGTCCATCGTGCCGATCAGCATCACATAGGTCGCAACACCGCTTACGATGACAAGGACAATGGCAAGGGCCTGTCCCTTCATCTTCCAGACGTCACGCAGGAGTTTGCGGTCGAGCATCGTGTAGGACTTCACCAGTGGAGTTCTCCCGGTCTCTTTTTCACCGCGTTTGTGGTGATTTCCGATATCCGGCCGTCACTCAGATGGATGACACGGTCGGCCATTCCGGCGATGTCGGCGTTATGGGTGATGATGACCGTGGTCGTGCCCAGCTCACGGTTTGCCCTTTCAAGCGCCTCTAATACCTTGATCCCGGTCGAAGAATCAAGGGCGCCCGTGGGTTCGTCGCAGAGGAGGACGTCCGGGTTCTTCGAGACTGCCCGCGCGATCGCCACGCGCTGCTGCTCCCCGCCCGACATCTGGGCCGGAAAGTGGTCGAGCCTCTCGCCGAGCCCGACGAGACCGAGGGCGTCTTCGGGCCTCATCGGCTTTTTTGCGATGTCTGTGACGACGGCGACATTCTCGCGGGCGGTCAGGCTCGGTATGAGGTTATAGAACTGAAAGATGAAGCCGACGTGATAACGGCGGTATTCGGTAAGTTCGCGCTCATTAGCCGTGGTGAGGTCTTTCCCCCGGTAGGTCACGACTCCCTCCGATGCGGTGTCCAGGCGGCCAAGGATATTGAGGAGCGTGGATTTTCCGCTGCCCGAAGGGCCGAGCAGAACGACGAGTTCTCCCGCAGAGAGTTCGAGATCGATGCCGCGGAGGGCGTGTACCTGTACCTCTCCCATGCGGTAGAGTTTTTTGAGGCCCTTTACTTTAAATACGACATCTTCAGATATCGGGCACCTCCTGGCCGGCCGTGATGAACGCGTCCATGCTATAGCTATAGTATGCCATTGCCGTAAGAGTAAATGTCTACCCTAATATTACATAAATCAGGACAGTGAAGAAGGCGGATGTGATGGAAAAAAGTCCATAATCAGCGGCTCAGCACAGCCCCGGGTGCGGCCGGCCAAACTTTTCCGGAAGTTACTAAGAAGTTCATAAGTATGAAGACATTCTATTATAAAATCCCTCCTAACCTCTCTTTGCTAAAGGGAGGAAGGTTGCCCCTTTGGAGTAACGCCCCCGCCTTCGGCACCCCCTCTTAAGATAAGAGGGGAAGGGGGAGTTATGATACCGGAGAGGGGTGCGGGGAGATTTTACATTCAATGTTCTTTTACCTATGCACCAATTAGTAATTATTGCAGAAGCTGCGTTTACGTGAATCAGAATCTGATCCTGCCGCTTTTATGGCTATTTTTCAGCATGTCCGCCTCTTCCTTATACAATGAGGGCTACCTTTGTATATCAAACGCCTCGGCGACGCTTTTATGGACGATCCCGCCCCGGTAGGTATTGAGCGCGCTCTTTATCGAAGGGTCTTCGCCGACCGCCTTTTCGACCCCCAGGTTCGCGATTGTCTTTATGTATGGCAGCGTCGCGTTCGTGAGCGCGATCGTCGAGGTCCGTGGGAAGGCGCCGGGCATGTTGGCGACCGTGTAATGGATGATGCCGTCGACGGTGTAAACGGGATTGTCATGGGTAGTCGGCCTGGAAGTCTCGGTGCACCCGCCCTGGTCCACCGATACATCGACAATCACCGCCCCTTTTTTCATCGACCGGAGCATGTCTCTCGTGATCAGCACCGGCGTCCTGCCGCCGGGCACGAGCACCGCGCCTATCACTATGTCGGCATCCCTGATCTCTTCAGCCACGTCATGGGCGGTCACAGGGAGCGTATGGATCCTCCCCATGAACAGCTCGTCGAGCCTTTGAAGTTTGTCAGTCCCCTTGCTGATGACGACCGTATCCATCCCGAGGCCGATGCAGACCCTCGCCGCGTTGCCGCCCACGACACCCGCCCCGAGGATGAGCGCCTTGGCCGGCCTGACCCCGGCGACCCCGGTTGCCAATACCCCTGTGCCGCCGTGGATCATCTGAAGGTAATAGACACCCATGAGCGGCGCCATCCTGCCGGCCACTTCGCTCATGGGGGAAAGGAGCGGGAGGCCCCCTTCTTTTTCGAGGGTCTCATATCCTATTGCGGCAATTTCCTTCTCCAGAAGAAACTCGGTGAGGCTTCTGTTCGGCGCAAGATGGAGGTACGTGAAGATCGCCTGTCCGGTCCTCAAGAGGCCGTATTCCTCCGGCAGCGGCTCTTTTAGTTTGACGATGAGGTCGGACTTTTGGAAGAGGACGCTTCTCTCAACGACGTCTGCGTCGGCATCGAGGTATTCGTCATCCCGGAACCCGCTTCCTGCTCCTGCGTCCTTTTCGACCAGCACGGTGTGGCCCGAACTTTTGAGCTCCTTTACCCCGGATGGTACGATGCCGACCCTGTATTCCTCTTTTTTTATTTCCTTCGGGACCCCGATTATCATCTTCATTCGAAAAAGGAAAGGATCTCAGCCTTTTTCTTCTTGGTCAGGTTCGCCGAAACGTTCTTTGCAAGCCTCGCCTTCGCCCCGGAGGAGAGCTTTTGGACTATGCGGCTGTTGATCCCGGCCGGGGCCGCAAGATACCATTCCGTGCCGTTTTCCTTCAGGAGTATCTTTTCGATATCTCCCGCGATGCACTTAATCATCTTCTTCTCGGACTCGTGTTCGATGTTGTGAGTTTCACCGTTTCCCGCCGCCGTGCCGTCCTTGCCGCCCATAAGCCCGAACTTTCCGTTGGCGTCGCTGTATTTCTCGGATAATTTGCCGTGCGCCTCGGTGGAATCATAGCTCTCGATCAGTTCCAGATGCGGGCTTTCCAAAGGTTTCTGTGTTACGCCGTACGCCTTGAAATGACCCAAGTCTACTGCGATTATTATCCTGTCCATAGGACCCCTTTCTCTCAAGATTACTCTATTTAGTTCGGTCTCCTCAGTTCCATTGTATCCGTTTATGGACGGCTTGCAAAGAGGAAAAAGTGACGCCTGTGGGTGGGTGCTGAAAAAATGGACTTCGGCGGGAAAGCACTTCCGAATTTGGGGATAAGATGCTACAATTACAGCATGGCGGAAAAGGAAGACCCTAACGTAAAGGAGAACATCTCGGAAAAACTGAAAAACCCGCAGTGGCGGATGGGGATCGTTATCGTCCTCGTTTTTCTGGTCATGCTTATCTGGAGCCAGTATTTCGCCCCTTCCGGGCCGCAACAGTACGACGTAAGCTACACCCGGTTCATCGATCAGCTCAACGCCGGAAACATCAAGTCTGTCTCTATAAAAAAGCTCCAGGTGACGGGCGAGTTCATCAAGGGGGTAGATATCACGTACCCTGGAGAAAAGAAACCCGTGACGGTCAAGGATTTCCGGACCTATCTGCCGTCTTTTCAGGGGGAGGGGCTTCTTGCGGAGCTCGAAAAAAAGAACGTGACGATCACCGTCGAGCCGGAGGAGGGGAGGTCGCTCTTTTGGCAGTTCGTCATCGGCATCCTCCCGTGGGTGGTGATCATCGGGGTATGGATGCTGATCATGAGGAGGGCGCAGCACCAGATACAGGGCGGTCCCGGGGGGCTTTTCACCTTCGGGGCGAGCAAGGCGAAGCTCTTCGACGCGAAAAAGCCGAGCGTCACCTTTCGGGACGTAGCGGGCATGGACAACGTGAAGCAGGAACTCCGTGAGACGATCGAGTATCTGAAGGACCCTTCGAGGTACGCACAGATCGGGGCGAAGGTCCCGAAGGGTGTGCTTCTGGTCGGACCGCCAGGGACCGGCAAGACGCTTCTTGCCAGGGCCACCGCCGGCGAGGCGGGCGTGCCTTTTTACAGCATCAGCGCGTCGGAGTTTATTGAAATGTTTGTGGGGGTGGGCGCTTCACGCGTGAGGGACATGTTCCAGAAGGCGAAGTCTTCTCACCCGAGCATAATCTTCATCGACGAGATCGACGCGGTCGGTCGTACGCGCGGGGCGGGGCTGGGTGGTGGACACGACGAAAGGGAACAGACCCTTAACCAGCTCCTGAGCGAGATGGACGGC
>JAJYLU010000180.1 GCA_021787505.1 Nitrospirota bacterium
CGATCGCGTATGAGCTCAGCCATAAAATGCAAGGGACCGATGCGCAACTCCCATTCCTCCAAATCGCGGAGCATTTGCATCCTAAGAGGATAATCAACGGGCCTCCTGTTGTCCGGGTCGACAAGGCTGAATTCCCACAGCTCCGTGCCCTGAAAGAAGTCCGGGACTCCGGGCGAGGCGATCTTAAGCAGCGTTTGTGAAAGGGAGTTGAACATCCCGCAGTGAGAAACCCTCTTTTGGAACTGAAGGAAATCGTCGAGGAAAGAGTTATCAGGACGGGGGTCAGCAATCCTCCGGACAAATTCCCTTACGCCCTCCTCATAGGCCGCGTTCGGACTAGTCCAGCTCGAATTGATTTTGGCCTCTCTAAGCGCCTTGATCATGTATTCCTCGATCCTTGAGGTGTATTCCGCGAGTTCTTTCCTGCCCATCTCCCCCAGGGGCCACGTTCCTGCAAGTGTCTGATAGAGGAGATATTCCTCGTTTCTGTCAGGGGCCGGCTGACCCTCTACGAGAGGTTTCTTTCTCCTGTTCGCCCGGGCCCATGCCGTAAGCCCGCGCCTCCATTCGCCCGGTATCTCTGAGATGACGTTAATCCTCGCCCTCACGTCTTCGCCCCTCTTTGTATCGTGGGTCGATGAGGCGATGAGGGTATGAGGCCAGTACTTTATCCTCTCGATATTCTGGCCATGGAACGCGTCGAGAGGGGCACCGAACTTCTCTGGGCTTCCTCCCACCTCGTTGAGCGAGACAAACCGGTTGAAGGCGTAAAATGCGGTATCCTCGACGCCCTTGGCCATGACGGGACCGGTGATCTGCTGAAACCGCATGGTAAAATCGAGCCACGCCTCTTTCTCCTCTGCGCCAATCCCCTGTGGATAATTGAGGAGGAGGACGTCCATCAGGAAATCGAATATCGAGGGGCTGACTGCCGGATTTCTCTTCTTCGCCTTCGAGACCGCCTGTTCTATATACCGCCGGTCCCTGTCGTCGACGCCTGAACGGCTGCTGTACGCCCGATAAACCGGAAAAAAGGCTATCGTGTCGATGACCGTCGTGGTAAGACTGTTCAGGGTAAAATCTCTGGTCAGTCTGTTCGTCTCGGAGATGCTGTCCAGAATATGGCCGAGAGTATTGATCTCGCCCGCCATAGCCACTTTCATGATCAGCCTCTTCTTCTCATAAACGCGCTCCTGAAAATCCGTTGTCATCCCCGTAAATTTCTTATAGAGGACGTCGAACTTCTTCGCGTTGTCCATGTCGATAAATATGCCGTTAAGCGTATTCAGGAAGGTATATCCCGTTGTGCCGTAAACAGGCCAATCCGCCGGGAGTCTCTCGCCCTTCATGAGGATCTTCTCGGCCACGAGATAGAAGGGCAAGGGATCAGCGACCGGCATGGTCCCTCCCACGGCCTTGTCCGAATCGGCATCTCCTTCGCTTCCGGGGTAACGGGGGGGAACATCAGCGGTATCACGCGCATCATGGCCCGACTCGATAAGGCATCCGCGCTGAATATCGCGGAGGTATTCGGATGGGTTGTAAAGCCCGTCAGCGTGATCGACCCGCAGGCCGGTGATCTTCCCCTCCCCGATCAGTCTGAAAACGAGCCGGTGGGTCTCTTCAAAAACCTCCGGTCTCTCCACGCGCAACGCAGCCAGCTCATTGATATCGAAGAACCTCCTGTAATTGATTTCGTCAATGGCAACACGCCAGTCTGATAGACGGTACACCTGCTCCGAAAGGAGGCCGTCAAGCAGATCAAAGCTTTCAGACTGCCCCCTGACACCGTTAAAGATGCTTATGTTTTCGTCGATGAAACGACTTACCGGGAGACTCTTTTTCTTGAGGCTCCCAAGCCTTTTTTTCGATATCTCCTTTTCCCTTGAGCGTTCGTCAACCTGCTCTTTGTCCCTCTCTGTGTAATGGGGCAGATGGGAAAGGGCGGTCATGATGCTCCTCAGCTCAACTAAATCCGGGGCTTCGTCGCCCAGAGACTCCCGAAGGGTATCGATGCGATGCCCCAAAACCGCCTGGTATGTCTCGGGCCTTATGGGGAAGCGGTGTTCGTGGTAGTCTATGAAAAAACCGGCATCGGCATGGGTGAGGACAAGCTCACCATTTTCGAGGACCCTCCCGTACTGATCTCCGAGGATAGGCAGCAATACCTTGTCCTTCAGTTCCTTCTTTTCAGGGACCCAGTTGATGTCAAAAAAGTCGGAATAGGCCGAGCTCGGACCGTTTTCGAGGATATCCATCCACCATCTGTTTTCCGGACTCGCGATGCACATATGGTTCGGGACGACGTCGAGTATGTGCCCCATATCATACGTGGTGAGTTCCGAGGACAAGGCAAGAAAATCCTCTTCGGTCCCGATCTCGGGATTGAGCTGATTTTGATCGACAATGTCGTATCCGTGGGTGCTTCCCTTTTTCGCCTTGAAATAGGGGGATGCGTAGATATCGGTAATGCCTAGTTCGTGAAGATAAGCCACGATCTTCTTTGCATCGCGAAATCTGAAGGAGCCGTTAAACTGGAGCCTGTATGTTGAGACGGGTATCCGGCAGGAGGGCGCCTCTTTCACGAGAGTGTCTCCTCTAAAGCGGCCTTCCTGTAAACGACGAAACTGTGCGGGTTCATCGCCACTGAAACCCCCTCCCCCTCTGAGGTGATAACCTCCCGGGCGACACTTCCCGGCCCTTGCCACCCGCTCGAAGACGAATCTATCAACAATCTCCATGGGCCTTGCCCGGCCGGAACCGGTATTGTCGGATGCCCGCCGGAAAAGTTGAAGAGACAAAATACCTCGTCAGCGTCAACCCATCTTCTGACGAAGAGAAGGCATTCCATAGGGGACATTACCTCCATCTCCTGCTTCGATAAATTGACAAGGGAAGGCAGACCTCTCCTCAGCGCCACCACCCTCTTGTAGAATTCGAAGAGCACCTTGTGGGTCCCCTTTCCGAGGAGTCCGATATCTGTCTTCGAGCGCAAGAACGTCTCTTCAGACTGCGGGTCGGGAGGCTCGCCTTCCCATGCAAAGGATGCGAATTCATGCTGCCTGCCCTTCCTCACCGCCTCGACGAGTGCCTCTTCGCCGTGGCTTACGAAATAGAGGAAGGGGGCTGTTTCACCGTATTCCTCTCCCATGAAAAGAAGGGGGAGGGAGGGTGAAAGGATCACGACTCCGGCTGCCAGCTTGAGCTTCTCAAAAGTCAGGATGCTGCTCAGTCTGTCTCCCTTCGCCCTGTTTCCGACCTGGTCGTGGTTCTGGGAGAAGACCACGAATCCATGGGCCGGGACCTTTTCAGAGGAGTTTCCGTGGCTCCTCTTTCTGTAGGCCGAATACCTGCCGTCATAAACGAACCCCTCTCTCACCGCCTTTTCCAGGTCTTCCGTCATGCCGAAATCTTCATAATAGCCTGTCTTCTCCCCTGTCATGAGAGCGTGGAGGGAGTGGTGAAAGTCCTCATTCCACTGGCAGTCCAATCCATATCCCCCGGTTTCGGGAGCACTGACCGTCCTTGAGTCGTTGAGGTCGCTCTCGGCGATGATATAGATATATCTACCCGTTTCCTTCGCATATGTGTGGACCGCCTCAGTCAGCTCAAGCAGAAAGGGTTTTGCGCTGAAGTCGTAAATCCCGTGGATCGCATCTATCCGGAGGGCATCTATGTGAAACTCAGATATCCAGTAGAGGGCGTTTTCCGTGAAGAACCTCCTCACCTCGTCACTGTGAGGCCCGTCGAAATTGACCGCATCTCCCCAGGGAGTCCTGTACCGGTCGGTGAAATAGGGCCCGAAGGTGCTCAGGTAGTTGCCCTCCGGACCGAGGTGGTTATAGACAACGTCCAGAATAACGGCGAGCCCCCGTCTATGACATTCGTTGATCAGCATCCTGAGTCCGCCGGGGCCGCCGTAGGAATTCTGCGGGGCGAAGGGATAGACCCCGTCGTATCCCCAGTTCCGGCTGCCGGGAAACTGGGAAACCGGCATGAGTTCCACTGCGGTAACCCCCAATTCGCAGAGATGATCGAGACAGGGGATGACCGCCTCGAAGGTACCGCTCTGTGTATAAGCACCAACGTGCAGTTCATATATGATGAAATCGGTGAGGGGAAGTCCCCTCCATCGATCATCATCCCATGTAAATGCATGAGGGTCTACGATAGCGGAGGGACCGTGCACGCCCTCCGGCTGGAATCTCGACGCAGGGTCCGGCCTCAAGCGCCCTTCCCCGAGGTCGTAAAGATAATGTGCGCCGGGGAAAACACCATCGGCCAAGGCAAGCCAATATCCCTTCGGCCCCTTCTCCATCGGCATCATGCGTTCAGTGGCCGCAAGGACCCTGATGGATACCTCCTCGCAAAGAGGCGCCCAGACAAGAAACTCACACTTCCCGCCTCCCAGATACGTCGGGCCGATGCGTACCGGCCCCGGGACCGGACTCAAAGTACCGTCGCCGCATCTCCCTGCGCTCATAACTCTATCACATCTTTTCCCCTGTTTTCGATGCAATACCATGCCGAGAGATAATCTCTTGTGTGGCGCGTAATGAGGAAGTTCTGCCTCACGAACTCCCTTGCGTCGGTCCCCATCTTTATCGCCATCTCAGGGTTGTTGAGCAACTGCCTGGTCCTGAAGGCTGCGCCGTCAACGGAATGGACGAGGAAGCCGGTGACCCCGTGCAGTATCTGAAGCGGAATGCCTCCGGTGGCGCCCCCGATCACCGCCTTGCCCTTCCACATCGCCTCTGAGACGGTCAGACCGAAGCCCTCCCTGACGGATTTCTGGAGGATGACCGTTGCCAGGCGCTGGAGCGCATTGATATCCGTATCACTGAACGGGGGAAGCAGGAGGATGCGGATATCGGGGTCATCGGCGGCATAATCCCTCACCTCCTGTAAAACGATCGCGCCCTCGGGGTCATCGGTCGCAGGGCTTCCCGCAAGGACCAGGACGCAGTCATTGTACTTCTTGACGGCCCTGTATGCCTTTATCACACCGACAGGGTCCTTGAAACGGTCAAAACGCGAGACCTGCAGCAGGATCGGCCTTTCCTTCTCCAATCCGAACCTCTCACGGACAGCCTGGATCTCCTCAGCCGAAAGCTCCCTGTTCTTCTCTGCCAGAGGATCGATTGAAGGGGGGATGATAAACTCCTCAGTTCCCATGGCCCGTGCAAACTTCGCAACTGAAAAAACAGAGGCATCGTATTTCCGGCTATAC
>JAJYLU010000181.1 GCA_021787505.1 Nitrospirota bacterium
ACGGCGAAGAGATCAGGCGGAATTTCGGCCATTACCGCTCTCTCGTGAAAAAAGGCGTTGCGGGATTTATCGTCTTCGGCGGAAGGCTCGCGGAAGTCAGAAAGCATATCGATCTCCTTCAGAAAGAGGCTGAACTGCCCCTGGTCATCGGCTCGGACCTCGAACGGGGACTCGGCCAGCAGATAAAGGGAGGCACGTCCTTCCCGCCTGCAATGGCGCTTGCGCAGGCAGCGCGAAAGAAGCGCGGCCTTGGAGCGGCGTATGACCTTTCCCCGTTCAGGAAGGCATGTGCCGCCGTTGCCGAAGAGGCGGCCTACGCCGGTATCAACACGATCTTTGCGCCGGTGCTCGACATTAACACGAACCCTAAGAACCCTATCATCGCCACGAGGGCCTTCGGCGAGGACGCCGGGACTGTCTCGCTCCTTGGCTGCGAGATGATAAAGACCCTTCAGGAGCACGGGATAGCTGCCTGCGGAAAACATTTCCCGGGGCACGGCGATACCGAAGCGGACTCTCACATCAGTCTGCCGGTGATACGCCGGGGGCTTTCGGAGCTGAAAAAGATAGAACTGACGCCTTTCAGGGAGGCGATCGCCGCCGGGGTGAAGATGATCATGCTCGGACACCTGAGCGTACCATCCCTCGACTCTTCGGGGATCCCTGTCACGCTCTCCGGAAAGGCGGTAGCGTTTCTCAGAAAGAAGATGGGATATAACGGCATCGTGATCACCGACGCGATGAACATGGGCGGCATAGGGAGATACCCGGAGGAGAAGGCGGCTCTGATGGCGCTGGAGGCAGGGGCCGACGTGATCCTGCACCCTTCGGACGCTGACAAGGTCGCATCATACCTCAGGACGCGAAAGACCCGCTTCGAGGCAGCGCGCCTGAAAGAGTTTCGCCGGGGCCTGTCATGCGCTCCCGGAAGGAAGCGGCCCGATTTTCGAAATAACAATGTGCTGTCCGAATCGCTGACCGAAAAGGCGCTTACACTTTCCGGAGGCTTTCGCCCGGAAGGCCGGCCCTGTCTCGTCATCCTGAACGACGAAGATGATGAGAGAGGCGCCCTCTTTGCAAACAGGCTGAAAAAGGGGCTGCGTAGCCTGAAGATCATAAGTGTCAACCGCTCTTCCGGGGAGGAACTCCTTACCCTGCCCGAAGGTGCGCAGATCATCACCGCGATATTTTCCGAGACCCGGGGATGGAAGGGCGGCGCAGGCAACTGGCTCTACAAGGCGCTTTCCGGTCTCGCCGGGCGGGTTGATCTCTATATATCTTTCGGAAGTCCTTACCTGCTGGACAGGGTCGAAGGCGCGAAATTATTCGCCTACTGGGATTCCGCCGCTGCGCAGAAAGCCGTTGCCGGCCTTCTCATAAAAAAGATCAGGTAGTCCGGTATGTTCATCCTTCCCGGGTTTTGGCAGGAAAATCTCTTGCCGGAATACATTTCCTCCAAAACGACATATAATGAGATAGGTGCTGCTGAAAGGGGGAACTGGCAGAGGATGGAGCGAAGCCGATGAAGGTTTCTTTCCGGGGTGAACTTTTTCTGGCCGTCTTTGGGGCCACGCTGCTGACATCGCTGCTTTTCTCCTGCGCCGGGCCGCGTTATCTGAAAACCGAGGAGGCGGCACCGGACGAAATAGAAGGGACATACGACCTCATCCTCTACGGCCATCGTTACTCGGATGACTTCAAAAACGTAGCCTTCCTCATCAGGGAAGGAGGAAAATACGCCTTCGAACTCTACGCCCCTGCATTCTACTACACCGCAAAGAAGGGTCTGACTGCAAAAAAGGCGCTTGAGGGGGCGGACAAATGGGTCAGGTTCCATTACGCTTACCTGGGCCCCCGCCTTAGTAAGATCCTTGCTTTCGACGGCACCCTCATAGGCTATGAGCTGAGGCCTTTTTATTCGGGGCTGGACTTCGGCTTCCAGGACGTGATCGATGTGCACTACATCATCAAGGACGACAAAGTGATCGCATCGGTGGGTCTGAAACCCGAGATCGGGGAGACACCCATTGAGCCGTTTATCCTCAGGCCGAGGGTGAAGTGATGAAGGCGCTCGTGACCGGGGGAACAGGTTTTATAGGGAGCAGCGTCGTGCGCCTCCTTCTGGAGGGCGGCCACGCGGTCAGAATGCTGACGCGGCGGAAGGAATTGCCCGAGGAGTTCAAGGGAAAAGAGGTCGAAGGCGTTCACGGCGACCTGAAAGACTTTTCATCGGTGATAAAGGCGATGGACGGGATAGACCTCTTTTATCACATCGGCGAGATCAAGAACGTCAACGAAACCGCATCCCGCAACAATGTGAAACTCATGGAGCAGATAATCGCAGGCATGCAGGAAAAAGATGTCTGGCGTCTCATATTCGTAAGTTCGCTCACAGTCGCCGGCATCCCCTCGGTCAGCCCTGCCGGCGAGGAGACCGAGCCCGAAGTTGTCCTGGAAGACCATTATACGTCATACAAGCGGGCCTGCGAAAAACTTCTCCTGAACTCTCTGCCCGGGAGGTATGTGATTATCCGGCCTGCCCCGGTCTATGGTCCGGGTTCGCGTTACCTGGGGCGATTTTTAAACGCCATCGAGAAGTTCGGGCCAGTGGGGTTTCCTTTCATCGGGAATGCGAAGAACATCGCCCCCCTTATCTACATAAAAGACCTTGCGGATGCGATATACCTTTCGGGGCTCGTCCCTTCGGCCTCGGGACAGATATTCAACCTCACTGACGGCCTCCGCCACAGCTGGCTCGATTTCCTGAACACGGTAGCGGAACAACTCGGGAAGAAATTGAGGATCATGCCGATCCCGCCTCTCTTCCTGAAAATCCCGGCGGTACCGTTCGATCTCCTCGCCGGGATATTCGGCATTAAACTCGACCCGGTGCAATACGTAAACTACTTTTCGAAGGACCTCTGGTTCGACAACACAAAGGCACAGGACCTCCTCGGCTGGCGGCCGGAGCACACTCTCGACGACGGGGTCCGGGAGATGATTAAATTCTTCCGCGGCGTCTGAAGCCCCAAGCCTCTCCCGCGAGACGATTTGCTGCAGGCCATTAAAAGAGTGATATAATTTGCATTATGAACAATAAGAAGACCACATATCTTGCTGCTTTTGTCTTTCTGCTGACAGTATCTTTTTGCGCCTCCTGTGCGCCCGGCATCCGTCTCAGTACGCGGGGTGCGCAGGATTCGGAAGTTACGGGGACCTACACTGTCATATTCTATGGATGCAACTTCTTTAATGACCTCGAAACGATAGCCTTCCTCGACAAAGAAGACGATCGGTATACCTTCGAACCTTACGCCCCGGATTTCAAATACAGGGTAAAGAAGCGAGTGGCTGCTAAAGAGGCCCTTGCCGAGGCAGAGAATTTTGTAGGTTGTAATGGGTCATTCAAGCGCGCCCAGCTAAGCAGCATCATCGCCCCTAACGGCGACATCCTCGGGTATGAGGTGAGACCCCTGTATTATTCCTTTGCGTACGGCGGCGAGGACATACTTTACACGTATTACAGGCTAAAGGGCGATAAGGTAGTCATCAATTTATGGCTGAACCCTTCGATCGAAAACATGCTCCAGGGCGGCGGCGGAGAGGGCAAGGAAAAATGACCCTTTAGTTCTTCAGTTAGACCCGGATATTTGCTCGCCGGCCTTGTGCCGACTTTATCGATGGGCCCCAGAAGGCAACGTTTCCCTCGCCCCCTGCCATCCAAGCTACATGGCTTCCGGCTTCAACCGTGACGGGACTTTCACCCGTGGGGGTGCGCCACCATTCGTCTGGGCACGCCAATAGTCAAGCCTGATCCCAAGTGCTTCCATGACTGCAAGCGCAACGGCACCACGACGCTCTTTGCGGCCCTCGAATTGGCACAGGGTAAAGTGATCGGACAGTGTTACGCACGACATCGTCATCAGGAGTTTCTCAAATTCTTGAAACGCCTTGATGCTGAGTTTCCTGTTGAAATGAAACTGCACCCGGTGATGGACAACTACGGCGATCATGAGCACTACACTAGCTCAGTCAATTGTTGTCCTTCTTCTTTTTCTTCTTGCTTGCAAGATATGACTCTGATGGCCTCCAGCCAAAAGATATAAGATCCCTTCCCACACTTGTTAATCCGCCGATAACCTTCCGACCGATCATTGCGGCAAATGTAACGACCTTCTTCCCCGCTCCCTGTCCCTTCTGATATGCCAGCGTGTTCCTCAACTCTTCTCCTGATTCGCCCTGTATGACAGAGGCATTCGTTTTTTCCTGGACGGACACTTCTATTTCATATCCGAATTGCAGATGCGCTGCGCTTATGAATTGCTTGATTTCTTTGATATCGACTGATTTTTCGAAAAAGATCTTGTGTATCCCGTTCCCCGAATCAATTAATAAATGGTATCTGTACTGGAATATACCGGACAATGACAAGAGACCTATCCCGCTCATGAACCAAAGGGTTATCGGGATCAGAGGAAGCACCGGGTCCCCGGAGCCGGCAATTGCTCTTACTCCGTCTTCTGTCTGAATGAGCAAGCTCCCTGTCGCACTCATTGAGACAAAGAACACGATCAATCCGATAAGCCCGAACAAAAGAAGGGTAAAACCAAAGAAAAATTGACAGAACGGACTCCTGACCCTCGTGTCATACGAAAGCGTGATCTGCTGAATTTGATGTCTTGGAATGGCGATGGTGCCCCTGCCACCAGCAAGCTCACTGATCGCGGTTCCCGAAATTTCCACTTTCGAGCACCTTATCGAATTATTCAAGGCAACGTCTTTTTCCCCCTTTTCCTCTTGATATGCCGACATTTTTTTCACCTGCTTTCCCAATTCTCTATATATGATTTTGCGCTTCTAGTTATAGTGTGCCAGATATGCCCGTCTAAAGAAATCGGAAGAAATTCCTAGTTCCAGGGGAAAGAATTCCTAATTGAAAGAAAGAATTTGGAAAACGGTCTGAGGAACAGATACAAAGGACCCGTTCTTAACGAAGCATGATTTCAGAAAGCTTTATAAATCAGATGGATAGGATGTCATCATCACGTGACAGGTCCCTCCGTCCTCGCGATGTCTTCTGAAGTTACAACTTGACATATCAACTATTTGCGACAAAAATGTAATTAAGGAGAAAGTAATACATTTGGAGACAGATAATATGACATAAGATTTCCCGACAAAGCCAAGCTTTTCGTGAGAAGAGTGCGGAAAGCGGCGGATCT
>JAJYLU010000182.1 GCA_021787505.1 Nitrospirota bacterium
TTTCACAATATTCATATCCTCATCGGCATGATCACGCACCGGTATTCGGTGTCGGTCTCTTCCCTAATCAAGACAGGGCTCAGGGGCGCCTGCAGTTCCATTACCACATTTTCGGAAGCCATCGCATCGAGAATGTCGATGAGGTAGCGGGCGTTGAAGCCGAGGGATACCGGTTCCCCTCTGTAGTCGACGGCCAGTTCATCGCTGGCTTCGCCGAGGTCCGGGTTGGAAGAGGTGATCGAGATGAGGCCGTCGGAGAGATCGACTTTAACCGCATTCGAGCGTTCGCGCGACATTATCGCGACCCTCCGGAGCGTTTTGGTGAAAGCCTCTTTCCCCACACTGACCTTTTTTTCGTTGGACGAGGGGATAACCTGTTCGTAATTCGGGTACGTCCCTTCGATCAGCCTTGTCAGGAACTGCATTTCCCCGACCCCGAAAAGCACATGGTTCTTGCCGAGCGTCATACGGACACTCTCTTCGGACTTGTCGAGAAGCTTCCTCAGCTCCTGGGCGGCCTTTCTCGGCACGATAAGTTTTCGCTCTTCCCTGACCGTCCCCTCGATGCCCCTTTTGATCAATGCGAGCCGGTGGCCGTCGGTGCCGACAACCGTTACCTTGACGCCCGGGATGATATGAAAAAGAAGACCGTTAAGCGTATAGCGCGTATCGCTCTCTCCCGCGGCGAAAACCGTCTTCTCTATCAACTCAGCCAGCACCTTCGCGCTGACCTGCAGCTCTTCCATGTCCTCCATGCCCGGCCATGCGGGGAACTCCTTAGAAGGCAGACAGGCAAGCCGGAAACTGCTGGCCCCGGCCTTCAGCTTAAGCCACTGCTCGTCTATGGACTCGCAGACAAGGTCGCCTTCGACCTCTCTGACGATCTCGAACATCTTCCTTGCGGGAATGCATATCTTGCCTTCTTTTTCCACTTTTATCTGGAGGGGCTCCTTCAGGGCGGTGTCGAGATCGGTGGCGGTAATGAAGGATCCGCTCTTCCCGGCATCCAAGAGAAAATGGCTCAGCACCGGCATGGTGTTTCTCTTCTCCACGATATTTTGGATGTTCGAGAGTTTTGCCAGTATTTCGTCCTTCGAAACAATGATCTTCATGCGGCCCCTCCTTAGTTCTTTATCTTCGTCAAGAGATTGTCTATCATCCTGTTGAATGTTTCGTCCTTCGTCCTGCGTTCCTCGATTTGCTTGCATGCATAGATGACCGTTGCATGGTCCTTGCCGCCGAAATGTTTTCCGATATCGCTCAGAGAAGCCTCGGTGACCTGCTTGCTCAGATACATCGCCACCTGCCGCGGCAATGCGATATCTTTCGTTCTCCTCTTCGCCTTGATATCGGCCAGACTGATATTGTAGAAGTCACAGACGATTTTTTGCACTATTTCCACCGTCACCGGCCTTTCGTCATCATGGATGATGTCTTTGAGGACCTTTTTCGTCGTCTCAAGGTTGATCTCCTCGCCCGTGAGGGACGCCTGCGCTGCGATCCGGATAAGGCAACCCTCGAGTTCCCTTATATTCGAGCGTATCTTGGAAGCGAGGAAATTCGCGACCTCTTCCGGGATCTTTTTCAGCGCCATCATCTCGGCCTTCTTGTAGATGATAGCGAGCTTCGTCTCGATATCCGGTGGCTGTATGTCGGCGATCAGGCCCATGTTGAATCTCGACCGCAGACGGTCGGTAACCTCGCTGATCTCTCTCGGGGGTCTGTCGCAGGATATCACGATCTGTTTCTGCTTTTCATACAAGGCGTTGAACGTGTAAAAAAATTCCTCCTGTGTCGCGGTCTTCTTCGCGATAAACTGTACATCATCAAGAAGGAGCAAGTCCAGGTTTCTGTACTTCTCCTTCAACTCGACCATCTTGTCATGCCTCAGAGATGAGACGACCTCATTGGTAAATTGCTCGGAGGAAACATAGAGGACCGAGAAGTCGCCTCGCGAATCGAGAACCTTATTGCCGATTGCGTTCATCAGATGGGTCTTGCCCAGGCCGACGCCGCCATAGATGAAGAGCGGATTATACGTCTTTCCCGGCGACTCGGCAACCGCTATCGCAGCCGCATGGGCAAATTGGTTACTGTTGCCCGTGATGAAATTCTCGAAGGTATACTTGGGGTTGAGGTAAATCCCTTTGCTGGCCAGCTTTATCCTTCTGTTTTCGAGCTTCTCGATGATCTTTCTCTGGTTGTTCTGCTGCTTCTCCTCGATCTTATAGCGAAGCGCAACCGGATAGCCGACCACTATTTCGATTGCTTCCTTGAGCAGGTTCGGGTAGGAATCTTCTATCCATTCTTTAAAGAAACGGTTCGGGATCTCGAGGGTGGCCGTCTGGTCCTTTAAGTTGAAAAGCCTGATTGGTTTGAACCATAAGTCAAATATCGAATTGCCGACCTTACCCTCTATCTTCGAGAGACTCTTATGCCATATCTCATCTATCGTCATATTTTTTTATTCACTGCCTTTTGCTAACAAGTTCTTAACAATTGTTAGTAACTGTGTCGTGGAAGGTAAGCTATTATAGCTCAATTTAATATTTCAGACAATATCTCTGTTCCTTCTCTGTCAGTAACCTTTTGGCTTTTTCGTCATGCCGTAAGTGTTTGCATTGCGTCGTTTTCCCTTACATGTTTTTCAAGGAGAAAAAGCTTTATAAAACGATATCTTACAGGGTTTTAGGGCTTACCAACAGCACTTATTACTACTACTAGTCTCTTAATATTTATATAAAGAAGAAGGAGGAGGACTTATATCTTGACAGATGGGATGACGAAGCTTAATCTATCTTTCATACCTTTTGGCTGCCTGATAGGGAAAAATACGATTCGCTCGGAAGCTTATGAAAAGAAATCTACCTTTACGAAAAAGAACAAAAAAAGAGGTCAAGAATATAGCGCGGAATATAAAATTGCTTATTCTTGACGTCGACGGGGTCCTTACCGACGGAAGCATAGTACTCGATAACAAAGGGAATGAGTACAAATTATTCCATGTCCGTGACGGGCATGGAATAAAAATGCTGATGAAAGCCGGGGTGGAAGTAGCGATCATCACAGGCAGAAGTTCCAAGGTAGTGGAAAGAAGGGCCGAAGAACTCGGCATCAGGGAGGTTTTCCAGAAATGCCACGACAAGGTTTCGGCCTATCAGGACCTGCTCCGCAGGTACTCGCTCGATGGAGGGGAGGTCGCCTACGTCGGCGACGACATCGTCGATGCACCGGTAATGAGCAGGGTCGGACTTCCCATCACGGTATCGGATGCCGACCCGGGGATCAAAAAGTATGCATTGTACGTAACGAAGCAGAGAGGGGGAAGGGGTGCGGTCAGGGAAGTCACCGACTATCTCCTGGAGGCCAAGGGGCTCTGGCATAGGATTATCGATGGCTACTTTGAAGCTTAACCTGCCGACCATCCTGACGCTGAGCCGGATTGTGCTCATTCCTTTTTTTGTGATCACTGTATACCGGTATCCCTTCATCGGGGCGCTTGTCTTCGGGGTCGCCTCCATCACGGATTTTCTTGACGGATATCTGGCCCGCCGGTCGGGTCAGATAACGAAGTTCGGCATTATTATGGACCCTATCGCCGATAAGTTTCTGATTATAACCGCGCTGATCGTTCTGGTCGATATGGAGCGGCTTCCCGCATGGATCGCAATCGTGCTTATTGTACGGGATTTTCTTATAACCGCGCTGAGGGTGGTCGCCCTCTCAAGAGATATTGTCATCCCGGCCGAAATGGGGGGTAAGCTCAAGACGACTGCCCAGATTACCTCGATCTTATGTCTGGTTCTCATGGGTAGTATATTCCAGATCGATCTCTATGATATAGGGATTGTCTTTATATGGATCGCCCTCGTGCTGGCGGTAGTATCCGGGGTGAAATATACGCTTTTCTTCTGGAGAAGCATATGAATGTGGTGTTACTGTCGGCAGTTGCTTTCCTTCTCGGTTCCATACCCACCGGGATGTTGGTAGCCAAAATCAAGGGGGTAAATCTACGAAGCGCGGGAAGCGGAAATATCGGCGCAACCAACGTGCTTAGGACCACTGGAAAAGGGGCTGCGGTCCTTACGCTTGTGGGAGATATCGCCAAGGGGTCACTAGCGGTTCTGATGGCAAAGTACTTTAATACGGGTATTTTTTATCAAGGAATAATCGGTATCTTTGCGGTGCTCGGACACGACTTTTCACTTTTCCTGAAATTCAGAGGAGGAAAGGGTGTTGCCACAAGTATAGGGGTACTGTGTATTTACTCTCCACAAACAGGGCTGATTACTATTATAATATGGCTGATGACAGTTCTCATTACGCGATATTCGTCGCTGGGCGCCCTTGTGTCTTTCGGCATTCTGCCCCTCAGCGCTTTTTTTCTCGATTCGCGTGAGAAATTCCCGCTCTTTTTTCTCCTGGCAGTGATGATCTTCTTTCGCCATAAGGACAATATCGTCCGTCTGATAAAAGGCGCCGAGCCCATGATAGGCGGAGGCTCATGAGAAAACTCGCCCTGTGCCTGCTTTTCTGTCTTATCTTCCCGTCTTCTCTTTTGCACGCAGACGAGAATTATGATCTTCAGTTGAACAAAGGGATACGGAACTCCGATACATACGCGTATCTCTTGATTGAAAAGGCCCGGGCAGACGGAGCGGGATCAGCGGAGTTGCTTCACGAAGCGCTTGCCGATGCTCCGGATCTCCCGGCGGTCTATTTTTCTCTTTCGAAGGCGACTTTTTCCCTCTCCGGTTCGGGAATTCTGGACAGCATCGATTACGTGATTCGGGGGATAGATGCATATTCGAGAAATTTCCTATGGTCTTTTACTCTTATGGGGTCTCTTTTTTTCGATCTGATCTTTTCCTTTATCGCGGCTGTGTTGCTGATTGTCGCGGTCAGGCTCCTGCCGGATGTCCCTCTACTATCCCATGATATAGGTGAATCGTCCTGGAAGGTGGCCCTCTTAATCCTGATGGTTGTGCTTTCAGCTGCAAGTCCGCTTCTTTTCTTGGGCAGCATGGCGGTCCTGCTCGGTTTGTATATGAAGAAATATAGCAGGAGCGTCGTCTATCTCTACCTGCTGTTTCTCCTCTGTTTTCCTCTTCTTTCGAAGACGGCGTCGCTTTATCTCGGGGCCGTCTCATCCGGCAGTCTGAAGGCGATCGTAACGGTCAATGAATCCGAGGGCAACGAGTACGCTAT
>JAJYLU010000183.1 GCA_021787505.1 Nitrospirota bacterium
CCTTTTAGAAAATTAGCGCCGACCCAAACTTTCAGGGCGTCGTTCCCTGCGCCTGCGAAATCAAACGCTCCGGAATCAGCGTCATCAGTGAAGTAGAATTTTTTCCCCTGGACATCGGAGACGGCGAAGTGAGAGATATAAATATTGTTTACGCCGAATTTCGACTGGTAGCGCCTCTTCTGCACTCCGACGGCAAAGAAGGTGAGTTCGTATCCGAATTCCCTGCCCTGCTCATCAAAAAGATGTCCGGTAAAATACCACCACTGGACCCTGTGGTCGCCCTTATAATAGAAGTCGTCCGGGATTCTGACCTGTGAATCCGGCGTAACGTCGCTGTATTCAGCGGCGTGTGCGACCCGCGGCAGGAAAAGGAGAAGCAGGAGGATCGGCACGCAGGACCGCATCATTTCCCTCAGAGGACATTGATCGCATCGATGAGCCCCCTCAGCCTTCCGAGGTTCTTCCGGTCGAAATCCACGACGAGCCTCGGCAGGTGCGCTATCTCTGGTTCATCGCTTTCGGCCGCCAGAGGCGAAGAGAGGTAAATATCCCCTCCCGGAATAAGGATGTCGGGAAAACTCCCTTTCAGTTTCTCGACCGACAGCGCATCGATAGGGGAGGAGAGCCGGATCACCAGGGTCCCGTCTACGTATCTCAGGCTGTGATAGCGGCGGTAGAAACGGTCTACCTTCGCAAGCACCGCATCCACCGAGTCGGCGCGCTCGAAAAGATAAAAATCCGATCCGCCGATATAACCTTCTCTGAGGAGTTTGTCCTTGAAGAAGCGTATGCACCTGGACCAGTAATTTCCGCCCGGAACGTCTACGAGGACAAGAGGCAGGGGATCACGCTTCCCTGTCTGCACAAGGGTCAGCGTTTCCATAGCCTCGTCGAGAGTGCCGAAACCTCCGGGGAAAAGGACAACGGCGTTCGCCTCCTTGATGAAGGCCACCTTCCGGTTGAAAAAATATTTGTAAACTATAAGACGCGGGTTCCCTTCGAGCACCGGGTTCGGCCTCTGCTCAAAGGGGAGCCTGATGTTCACTCCGAAGGAGTGCTTCGGGCCCGCCCCCTCATTTACGGCCTGCATGATGCCGGGGCCGCCGCCTGTAATCACCATCTGTCCGGATTCAGCGATCTTTCTGCCGAGGAGACGCGCCATTTTATAAACCGGCTCATCCGGTTTTGTCCTTGCGGAGCCGAAGACGGTGATCTTGCGTACGTCCTTATACGGGCCGAATATCTTGGAGGTGAAGCGCATCTCTTTCAGGGTCGAGTTCATGAGCTTGAGGTCCGCCTTGTTCTCACGCTCCTCCTGACCTGCCTTGAGAGCGGTTATGATCATCTCACGGACAAGCTCCCGCGTGCGGATGTCGCCGGCCATATCCATCAATTGATCGATAGCCGCATCCAACGGGCCGTTCGTTCTGCCGAATCTGAGTTTCATGCGCTAAATGTCTTAACCGTAAATCACGTGACTGTCACATGAAAAGACTATTTCAACTCCCGGTCCAATTGCCCTTTCTGCGACTCTCACTATTGTACATGAAAAACATTTGCCCGTGCAGGCTCGCACATATCGATCTCCGTCCTGAAATGCTTTTCTTAGCGCTTTTTGCGGCTTTGCGCGATCAACGGGATCATACAGAGATGTCCCGGACTTCACAATTTCTTCACCAGTATTTCAAAATTCCTTCAAAAGGCTCTGTTATTCTTTTCTGCAAAAGTGTTCGTGCAATACTTTTCAAAACTCGGAAGTCGCAGGAGGTTGTACATGAGCTGCCCGTATTTCAAAGAAGGTTACTTCGGCATCTGTGTTGCCCCGGACGCAATTCATGTGCCGAGCATCGCAGAGATGGAGAAATTCTGTTTCAGGGTGCGTTATGAAAGCTGCCCGAATTTTGCGGACATGGGATATCCGGTCTATTCGAAAAAGGCCGCTGATGCGACAAATACTACAGAGACACTCAGACACTGAATCTGTCGCGGCATAATCAGGGACTTCTCTTTTTGCGCCTCCGCGTTTCAGGGTGACTGCCCTTGGAGCCACAGACTGTCCGGGATTATTGTATACTATATCATCCATGACTTAAGAAGGAGGCGAAGGATATGCTCAGGGGACTTTTCCAGCCGATGCACCTGCTGATAATACTCGCGATAGCGCTGGTAGTATTCGGTCCGTCAAGACTGCCGGAAATGGGCAAGGCGCTCGGCAAGAGTGTCAGGGACTTTAAAAAGGCGCTTTCCGGAGACGAAAAAGATTCCGCGATCGAGATCAAGAAAGATTCTTCTCAGGACACCTAAGAGATAGTTTTAAGCCGGTCCTGTATTACGCCATATCCCTTCGCGGAGGGACCGGACTTGTTTCAGGGGCAGATGCAATGATGACTTTGCCCCTTTCGGCCTTCAAAGAGTTTTTCTCCATCCAATATTTTCTCTTCACAAAACGACAAAAATGGTGTATGGTTATAACCAATAAACATGAAAACGGCAATAATTCACGCAAGGCGCTTTAACTTTGCGTGCGCAGCGTTCTGTGCATGAGACTGCTTTCTTAGATAAGAACCTAATTCGGGATTTTGATGAATACCGCACATGCCAATAAAGAAGCCCTGCCGGGCGAGCTGAGGAAGCTGCGGAAGCGGAATGCCGAGATGGAGGGTATGATCGAAAAACTTAAGAAGACCGAAGAGAAGCAGAGCAGGAGCGAGGAGAGATACCGATCTCTCGTGGAATCGACGGAGGATTCCATCTATCTTGTGGACAAAGACTGTCGTTATCTCTTCATAAACAGAAGGCATTTAAAACGGATGGGCCTGCCCAGGAGAAAGCTCATAGGGAAGCCGTACTGCGAATTCCATTCGGAGGTGGAAACGAAATGGTTTGCCGAAAAGGTGGCCCAGGTTTTTGAAACCGGCTGCTCGGTCCAGCACGAACACAGGAGCCTCAGGGACGGACGGGACTTCTTAAGGACGTTCAGTCCGGTAAAAGGTCCGAGCGGAAGAATATCCGCGGTCACCGTTGTTTCGAAGGATGTGACCAGGCTGAAGCGCATGGAAGAGAAACTCCATTTCCTTTCCGTTACGGACGAGCTCACGAGGATCTATAACCGGCGCGGCTTTTTTACGCTGGCCGAACACCTGCTCAAGGTGGCAAAGAGGATGAAGAAAAAGGCGCATATGCTTTATGTCGATCTCGACGGTCTTAAAGAAATCAACGACACCTATGGGCACCATGAGGGGGACATGGCGCTTGTCGAACTCGCCACTGTCCTTAAAGGGAGCTTCCGGGAGTCGGACATCGTTGCCCGTATCGGCGGAGACGAATTTGCCGTGGTGCCGGTGGGGGCCGAAGAAGACACCTCGGACGTGATCAGGGGCCGTCTCGAAAAAGCCCTTGATCTGCACAATGCAAAGACCCGCCGCAGCTACAAATTGCGGGTAAGCTGCGGGATCGCCTCGTTTGATCCCGATTGTCCGTGCTCGCTGGACGACCTGCTCGTGCAAGCGGACAAGGCGATGTACAAACAAAAGAAACTGAAGAAACTCAACTCCTCGAAGAAGTGACTTTATAACATCTTCTTCATTCCGGATTTAATCGGGAATCCATCCCTATTCCATGGTCGTTTCGAAATGGACCCTCCTGTTTGCCTTCATCTCCTTTGAATTCTTGTTCCGGGGCGTAGGCTCCTCGGCAAAAAGAGGCCGGGTCTTGCCATAGGCGATAATGGACAACCTCCTGGGAGATATGCCGCCCTTGACCAGGAATTCCCTGACCGCGTTTGCCCTTTTCCTGCTCAGCCTCAGGTTGTAATGCTCTGAACCATGCTGGCAGGCATGACCATCGATGCTGACTTTGATCTTGGCATTGCCCTTGAGTATCCTGATATCTTTTCTAAGTATTTTCTTGGCGTGTTCGCTGAGGGTCGCCTTGTTAAAATCAAAATGCACGTCCTCCAGCAGGCAGAGCGCCTTCGCCTTTGCCGTGGCCTCTTTGGCCGTTGCGATCGCCTCATTGTCCCTGCATTCGGCATAGACTTCGTAGGCCTTCTCCTTCATGTCCCTTACGGCATTGAAATCCTCTGGACATTTCTGGTCCTTGCCCGCCTTGCGGGCATCGTCCACCGCCCTGTCGGCCTCCGGCAACTCCTTAGGATAGTACCAGTACATATAGGGATCTTTCGGCGCGAATTCCCTGCCTGCGCATCCCAGAGTCATAACGATAGAGAATAAGACAATCGAGATCATAAGCAGTTTTGCGGACATCTTCATAGCGGCCCCTCCTTTTTCTTTATATAAATAATACTCATCTTTCCCGGAATGTCAACATTTTCCCGAAAGAAGATCGGGCGTTTCGGAAGGGACCGGTTTCCTATATAATTTCAGTAACAATATTTCATTGAGGAGGATTGCATGAAGATCGAACTGGAAGGAAAGAAAGGGACTATTACGCTCCTTTTCGCCGCGAAGGACTCAGAGCATGCCAATGCAGCTGTCCTGAAAGAGTTGATCGATTGACAACGGACATGGAATTGATAGAATCTTATGTGAACTCAAAAAAAAGAACGAGGCAAATATCATGATTGAAAATACAAAGCTCGAAGAGTTGGCGAAACTCATCCGCTACTATAGTCTTGTTTCCACCACGGAGGCCGGCTCGGGGCATCCCACATCATCTCTTTCTGCTGCGGATTTGATGACCGGCCTTCTGTTCGGAGGGACCTTCAGGTTCGACGCGGACCGTCCGGAGCATCCGAACAATGACAGGCTCATTTTTTCGAAGGGACACGCCTCTCCGCTCTTCTATTCGCTATGGGCCGCCGCCGGAAAAGTCACCGAACAGGAGCTCATGACGTTGAGAAAGTTCGGCAGTCCCCTCGAAGGGCATCCTACCACCGCCTTCCGTTATACCGAGGCCTCGACAGGCTCTCTCGGTCAGGGTCTCGCCATCGGTCTCGGCATGGCCCTCAACGCCAAATTCATCGATAAGCTTCCTTATAGAACATATGTGCTTTTAGGCGACAGCGAGATGACCGAGGGCTCGCAGTGGGAGGCCATGGAGGTTGCGGCCTATTATAAACTGGATAATCTGACAGGTATTATCGACGTGAACCGGCTTGGACAAAGGGGAGAGACCATGTACGGACATGATCTCTCTGTTTACGAAAAAAGGGTCTCGTCTTTCGGCTGGGAAACGATAGTGATAG
>JAJYLU010000184.1 GCA_021787505.1 Nitrospirota bacterium
GCGCAGATGGAGGGTGTGGTGGCGCTGAAAAAAAGTAAAAGGTAAAAAGTTAAAGGTGAAAAATCGTTGGCAAATGCTGTGGACCGATTTCAGGCCGGGCTGACATGAAACTAAATAATCTTGTTTTGTATTACTTTTTACCTTTCACCTTTAACTTTTCGCAGGACAAATGATTTCGAAGATCATCGAATACAGCGTGAGGAACAAGTTCATCATCTTCCTGATGGTCGGCTTTCTCCTGCTGTGGGGGATATGGGCGATCAGGAACATCCCTCTCGATGCGATACCCGACCTGAGCGACACGCAGGTGATCATCTTCACCGACTGGCCGGGCAGAAGTCCCGACCTTGTCGAAAACCAGGTCACCTATCCGATCACCTCGACGCTTCTTGCAGCGCCGAGGGTCCAGGCGGTCCGGGGATTTTCCTTCCTGGGGAGTTCTTTCATCTATGTCATCTTCAACGAGGGCACGGACATCTACTGGGCCCGGAGCCGCGTGCTCGAATATATCGATTCGGTGAAAGGCAAACTACCTCCCGGTGTGACCCCCGTGCTCGGTCCTGATGCGACGAGCATCGGATGGGGATTCGAGTACGCGGTAGTCGATGATACCGGAGGACATAATCTTTCCCAACTTCGGTCTATCCAGGACTGGAACATCAAGCTCGCGCTCGAAAGCGTGCCAGGCGTGTCCCAGGTGGCTTCCGTGGGCGGCTTCGTAAGGCAGTACCAGGTGAACGTCGATCCGAATCGTCTTGCCGCCTACAACATTCCCATCATGAAGGTCGTCGATGCTGTGAGGGCCAGCAACAAGGATGTTGAAGGCAGGGTCGTGGAGTTCTCCGGCGCCGAATACATGGTGAGGGGCCGCGGGTATATAAGGAGCATCGGGGACATAGAGGACATCGTGATAGGCACAAACGGCAACGGTACCCCTGTCTACGTGCGCGACGTCGGCCGTGTGCAACTCGGTCCGGACATAAGGCGAGGGGTGGCGGAACTCGACGGCAAGGGAGAGGTAGCCGGGGGGATCGTCGTCGTCCGTTTCGGGGAGAACGTCCTGAACGTCATTGACCGGGTGAAGGAAAAGATCGCAAAAGATATTCAGCCGTCCCTGCCCAAGGGCGTGAGGATCGTAGTTACCTACGACCGGTCCGATCTCATCCATAAGTCTATCGACACGCTGAAGGAGGAGATCATAAAACTTTCGATCGCGGTGAGCGTCGTCTGCCTCATCTTCCTCTTCCATCTCCCGAGCGCTCTTGTGGTGATCCTGACCCTTCCGGTCGCGATAGTCATCTCCTTTATCTGCATGTATTACCTCGGCGTGACCTCCAACATCATGAGCCTCGGCGGCATCGCTATTGCCATCGGAGCGATGGTCGACGCCTCGATCATCATGGTCGAAAACGCCCATAAGAAGATGGAGGAATGGATCTGCGACGGAAGGAAGAGGTGCAGCAGGCTTGACGTCATCATCGATGCGGCAAAGGAGGTCGGGCCTTCGCTTTTTTTCTCTCTCCTCGTGATCACCGTCGGGTTCCTGCCCGTCTTTACGCTCGAGTCGCAGGCCGGAAGGCTCTTCAAACCCCTTGCCTTTACCAAGACCTTCGCGATGCTCTTCGCATCGTTCCTTGCAATCACTCTTACCCCGGTCCTGATGTCGCTCTTTATCCGGGGGAACATCAAACCCGAGTCCGAAAACCCGATCGTAAACTTCCTCGGGAAGCTCTATAAACCGAGGGTCTATTTTTCTCTCAAGCACAGCTGGCTGATCATTGTTCTTGCGGTCGTGATCATGGCGCTGACCGTATTTCCGGTCAAAAAGCTCGGCTCGGAATTCATGCCCCCGCTCTACGAGGGGACGCTCTTTTACATGCCGGTCACCGTGCCGGGGGCCTCAGTTTCTCTCGCTTCGCGGCTTCTTCAGCTTCAGGACAAGCTTCTCATGACTATACCTGAGATCTCTCAGGTCTTCGGGAAAGCGGGGAGGGCCGATACCGCCACCGATCCTGCTCCTGTCGAGATGTTTGAGACAGTGGTCAACCTTAAGCCGGACGAAGGCCCGTCTATCACGGACAGGCTTCTATATTGGTTAGGCATTAAGAAAGAGCTGCCGAAGTCCCAATGGCGCAAGGGCATGACCGTTGAGAAACTCAAGAACGAGATGAACGACAGGCTCCAGATACCAGGTGTCGCGAATTCCTTCACGATGCCGATCAAGGCAAGGATTGACATGAACGCGACCGGCATCAGGACGAATGCGGGGGTCAAGGTGATCGGTCCGAAACTGGAAGAACTCGCAAAGGTGTCGAAGGAAGTAGAGGACGCTGTCAAAGGCATCCCCGGCACGAGGTCAGCCTATGCCGAGAGGGTCATGACCGGATATTTTCTCGATATTACGCCGAAGCGTGACGAGATAGCCCGCTACGGGCTGTCCGTCGACGATGTGCAGGACGTGATACAGACGGCCCTGGGCGGCATGAATATCACGGTCACGGTAGAGGGCAGGGAGCGTTATCCGGTGGACGTAAGATACATGAGGGAACTGCGGAATAGTATCGCAAAGATAAAACGTATCCTCGTGCCCGTGAGACCCGCGGGAGGTGTGGGGAAAGAAATGATGGCCGGACCGGCGCCCGCAGAGGCGTCCGCCAATGTCCCGCTTGGAGAGATCGCAGACGTCCGGATCGTGAAGGGACCCACCTCGATCAAGAGCGAGGAAGGGCTGCTCGCCAATTATGTCTATATCGATTATTCGGGCGGAGACGTCGGCGGCTATGTGAAGAAGGCCCAGGAAAAAGTCGCTGCTGCCGTAAAACTCCCGGAAGGCTACAGGCTCGAATGGTCGGGGGAGTACGAATACCTTGTGAAGACGCACGAGCGGCTTAAGCTGGTGATTCCCCTTACGATCCTCATCATTTTCGTGCTTCTTTACTTCAACACGAAGTCTGTCACGAAGTCCTTTATCGTGATGCTGGCGGTCCCTTTCTCGCTTGTCGGATCGTTCTGGCTGTTGTACCTGCTGCACTACAATACAAGCATCGCGGTATGGGTCGGGATGATCGCCCTTGCCGGGCTCGACGCCGAGACAGGAGTCGTGATGCTCCTCTATCTGGACCTGGCGCACGAGGAGTGGAAGAAGCAGGGCCGGATGAATACTGTGGCCGACCTCGACGAGGCGATCATGCACGGCGCGGTGAAGAGGATCAGGCCGAAGCTCATGACCGTCGGGGTGATCCTGGCGGGTCTTATCCCGATCATGTTCAGTCATGGGGCGGGGTCTGATGTGATGAAGAGGATCGCAGCCCCCATGATCGGCGGCGTCGTCACTTCTGAGATACTGGAGCTTACTATTTACCCTGCTATTTACAAGATCTGGAAGAAGAGGGAACTGCCGAAGGCCGCGGAATAATGCAGGTCCCGTGAGCGGACTATATGCGCAAAGAGGGTTGACACAGGCGGCCCAAAGAACTATAACAATGTATGGTCCTGGTGCTCGGATTACTACCCTTTTTTGTCGTCCTGATCTCAGCACTCATCCTCGGGAACGCCGGAAGAAATATACTGGAGAAGGTCACCCTCTTTTTTTATACCCCGCGCGATGTGGAAAAGGATTCCGCAAACATTCTCATATTGCTCAGGGCCGCTTTCTGGGTGTCGCTTTTTATTTCTGTCTGGATGATCATGAAAGTCGCTTGTTCTGAATCCTGAAAAGAGTCAACCACGAGGATCACAGGGGGCGGGAAAATTGCCAGGGGCGTTGGCAAAAAGTCAGGGTCAACAATGTGGTCTATGCCATCACTTTTCTTTGCGTTCTCTGCGACTTCGCGCGAACAACTGCGGTTTTCAGGTGAATATGTTTCTGCCCGCGATTCGGTTATAATGAACCATGTCGGAAGAATTGATCGTAATCGGCGGCGGGCTCGCGGGCTCTGAGGCTGCGTGGCAGGCCGCAAGGAGAGGAATTCGGGTTCGCCTTTACGAGATGAGGCCAGAAAAACTTACCGAGGCCCACAGGACAGGGAACCTCGGAGAACTCGTCTGCTCGAATTCGCTCAGGTCGAATGACCTTTACAGTGCGCCGGGACTTCTGAAAAAAGAGCTTTCGATGGCCGGCTCGCTGATAATGGAGGCTGCGGTGAATTCTGCGGTCCCTGCGGGGTCTGCCCTTGCCGTGGACAGGGGTGTCTTTTCAGGTTATATATCCGGGCGGCTCTCAGGCCATCCGGACATCGAGATCATAAGAGAAGAAGTCGTCGGTCTGCCCGAAACAGCGACGATAATCGCGACCGGTCCGCTCACTTCGGCATCAATGGCGAAGTCCCTGTCCGAACTGCTTGGCGGTGCGCATCTCTACTTTTACGATGCGATTGCGCCGATCATCGACGCCGATTCTATCGATTACGAAAAAGTCTACCGTGCATCGCGTTATGGAAAGGGCGGAGACGACTACGTCAATTGTCCGATGAGTAAGGAAGAATACGAGGCCTTCTATACCGCACTTACCGAGGCCGATAAGGTTACGCCGAGGGAGTTCGAGGAACAGCGGGTCTTCGAGGGCTGCATGCCGATAGAGGTGATGGCCTCCCGGGGAAAAGATACTATGAGGTTCGGGCCGATGAAGCCGGTCGGCCTTCCGGACCCGAAGACGGGGAAAGAGCCTTATGCGGTGGTCCAGCTGCGTACTGAGAATACGCAACTGACTGCATATAATATCGTCGGCTTCCAGACGCGGCTCAAATGGCCCGAGCAGAAGAGGGTCTTTTGCATGATCCCCGGCCTTGCAAACGCCGAATTCCTGCGATACGGCAGTCTTCACCGCAATACCTTCATCAATTCTCCGCTTTTCCTGAGCAGGGACCTGACACTCAAGAGCAAAGAGAATATCTTTATTGCCGGCCAGATTTCAGGGGTGGAGGGCTATATCGAATCGACTGCGATGGGCCTGATCGCAGGGATAAATGCGTCTCTCAAAATCAAGGGAAAGACGACTGTCGAAGTTCCCCCTTCGACCGCACACGGAGCGTTGATAAGGCATATCACCGGATCAGAGAGCAAGCACTTCCAGCCGAGCAACATCAACTTCGGACTCTTCCCGGTTCCCGGCGAGTTGTTGAAAATCAGGGACAAGAGGAAGAGAAAGGCGATGATCGTAGAAAGGGCGTTGACAGACTGGGAGGAGTATCTTGGGAGAGT
>JAJYLU010000185.1 GCA_021787505.1 Nitrospirota bacterium
GCGAACGCAGGCGGGGTGGTGGTGAGCTATTTCGAATGGAGCCAGAACCTCAACAGCGAATACTGGGAAGAGGAGAAGGTGGTGAGGAGGCTGAAAAATGTGATGATCAGCGCCTTCAATGACGTCTACGGGTTATGCGACGAAGGAAAGTGCCGCATGCGAAGGGCCGCCTACCAGATCGGCGTGAAAAGAATACTTCATGCGGAACGGCTCAGGGGGAATCTGTAACCTTCGCGTCGCAGAAGGATAGAGTCCGACATGCTGAAAAACGCCATAGAATCGGCAGATTATTATCCTGGTCACGTAAACGCTGACATAAGCTCAGCTGCAGTTGTGATAAAGGTTTTAATATGAGTACTAGCGGGCTGCGGAGCCTCGACTATGGCCGTTTTTCATCACGCCGGACTCTATTTTGATCGTTTTTTTGCAACTGCAAAGTAAATTCCTTGGCAGTGCAGCATCCGCCGGCCCCGCCGTCTCACCCTTTCGTGTAAATGAGAAGCGTCTTTTTCCCGAGGGAGAGGGCGGTCAGGTTATGCTGTTGGATAATATCTTTAAGTACTTCGGTCCACGGGACATTTGAGACCTTGATCGTGACCGTTCCGGTGATCTCTGGAGAAACGAAGATGGTTACCCCGTCTTTTTTTTTGGCCACCTCTGCAATCATCTGCAGCACCTGATAGAGATTGGCATCAACGAAGTCTATCGAGATCTTGGTGGATTTCACGTTAAGGCTGGACTGTAAGGCACGGCCTTGATACCGCTCAAGGTCTTTGTTGGTAAACACCTTGCCCTCTGCGCAAACCGTCGAAACAACCATGCACGTCAATATGCCCAGAATGATCTGTTTCTTCACGGGTCCCCTTCCTGCAACGACACTTTTCGCTTTTTTTAAATTTAAGTATAGCATAAGTCTGATGTTGCACGAGTCCTCGCGGGCGACATGCGCCGCTGACGCCGCTTTCATGCTCTGCTCACTCGAGTTGATGGTGGACCGGGAGGTCGGAAGAGGTGACAACATTGCAAAAAAGTCGTAAGCTATTTAGTATTGAAAAATCCGACAGGGAGACCATGAATGGACAAACGTCGTTTTAAATATATGAGTGAGGACTTCGGGGAACTGCCGGTTGCACCGAGGCATCTCACGATCTATCTCAATTTTACCGGCGATTTCGTAGAGGCGACTATTTGTCTCGAAATGACAGCGTTGCAACAGATGGGCGAACTGCGTCTGGACGCAAACAGCCTGGAGATCATAAGCGTTGAATGGTGCAGCGACCCTGCCGGTGCAGGAACGCCGATGAAGTATGAATACCTCAGTGAGAAGAACAGCCTTATCGCGCAGCTACCGCGCAGGGTCGAAAAAGGCGGGACATTCTTCGTGAGGACCGTTACCCGCTGTTTTCCGTCAGACCATATCCTGGAAGGAATTTACCGTGATGCCACGCTTCCCGGTGCGCCCCAGCAGTATATGTCGCAGTGTCAGCAGTGGGGGTTCCAGCGGATCATGCCAATCATCGACGACTGCAGGGCCAAATGTACGATGACGACGACGATCGAGGCGGACAGCGCCTATACCCATCTCATCAGCAACGGCAATATCAGCCGCCGCAAAAACCCCGGGGGCCGGCCCGTCCGGAGGCCCGGAGACCCTTCGCGCCAGGTGATCACGTACGAAAACCCGGTGCCGATGGCGCCGTATCTCTTCCTTGTCTGCGTAGGGACATGGGACACGCTGGCCGATCAGGTCACCTTCCCCTCCGGCCGCGCCGTCCGCCTCGAATATCTTGTCCCGCCGGGAGCGGCGGATGAGGTCCGCATCCCGATGGAGATCCTCAAAGAGGCGGTCCTCTGGATTGGAAGGACCCAGGATTACGAATACACCGGAGAGACTTACCGGACGATCTGCATGAACAAGTCGAATTTCGGCGGAATGGAAAACGTGGGAAATACCACGATAGTGACGGACGCCGCCCTTATCACGGAGCATACTCTCGACGTCGCCATGCTGTATGCCCATGCGGTCATCGTCCACGAATTCGAGCATAACCAATGCGGAAGCGAAACCACGATGGAGACCCCCTTTGACGTTTGGCTGAACGAGGCATACACCGTCGACGTCGAAAGGCAATTTATGTCCGACCTGTTCGATCCCTCTTTCATTCGCCTTAATCAGGTCGACAGTATCCGAAACCCCCTGCTCGGGCCGCTCGCGATCGAAGACGCGGGCCACGCCGGGAAGATCGTGCGCGAAGGCTTTAATGACCCCGATGAGTTGATCGACGGAGTTACCTACGTCAAGGCGGCTGAAGTCATCAGGATGCTGAGGCTGATACTCGGCAAGGAGAAGTTCCACGCCGCGAAAACCCTCTACTTCTCCCGCTATCATAACGGAAACGCGAACACGGGTCAGTTCTTCGGATGTTTCGAAGAGGTCTCGGGAAGGCAACTCGATCAATTCAGGAAGGAGTGGCTCTACAGGATCGGCTATCCGAAGATCACCGCTGCCACGGGGTATGACCCATCCCGCGGCAGCTATCGCATCCGTTTCCGCCAGGAGCTCGGAGAAGGAGAGAAACCCTTTCATCTCCCGATCGAGCTCGCATTGGTTGACCTCTCGGGTCACGACATAGAGGGCACCTCAACAGTTTTCGAGCTCATGGAAGAGGAAGGGGAGATAGTCTTCCAGGGCATATCCCGGCCGCCTGCCTTCGCCTCGATGAACCGCGACTACTCCTTTTACGGGACGTTCAGACACGACAACGCGGATACGGAGGTCCTGTCTCTTCAGACACGTCTCGACCCCAACGCCTGTAACCGCGTGGACGCCTTCCGGCAGCTGACCGACATCGAACGGATCAAACTCCTTCACGACCCTTCCGGCGAGGTGGCCGCCGGGTGGTGCGAGCTCTTCGGGGAGATCCTTTCCGGCAGTGACATCTCTCCTTCGCTCAAGGCGTATTTCCTGCGGATCGAAGAACAACCGCTGGACCGCGAGTATATCACATGGTACAGGGAACTCGTTGCGGCGCGGGACCGCCTGATGCTGGCGGTGAACCGGCTCTACCGCGACCAGCTCGTCGACCTTTTTCATGGAATCGATACGTATTCCGCTAAAAAGGCGTCTCCGAAAGACGGCATCGAGGACCGCATGCTGAAGCAGGTCCTCCTGGATCTGATCGCGGTCGACGATGCAGCGGACAGCCACAAGATCATCCTCGACCATTTTTATGCTGCTACAACCGCGACAGACCGCTATTCAGCGCTGTTCGCACTCAACCGCAGTTCGTCTGCAGCGCGGAGAAGGGTACTCGAAGAGGTATATGAAAAATGGCGTCACCACCTCAGCGGGTATGCCAACTATCTGCGGGTAGTGGCGAGCGGAACGCAGGAAGACGTCTTCGATATGATCGCCGAAGAAAGAATGCGGTCCGGCTTCGATATCACGCAGCCCACATGGTGCCGTGCCCTTTTTCTCCCGATGGCGACGAACAACAAGATGGTCTGGACGGACGAGGGGATCAATTGGATTGCTGATACCATCATCGAACTTGCCCCGATCAACGCGGTGACCACCGGCCGCCTTCTGAATACTTTCCAGCATGTCAGGAAGCTGCGGCCGCCGCTGAGGGAAAAGGTGGATTCCGCCCTTCAGCGCATCGTGAAGAACATGTCCCCTGAGAAGTGTCCCTCGGTCTACGGTCAGGCAGTGACGTATCTGAGAGGGTGAGCGAGCGGAGGAGCTGAGAGCGGCATTTGAAAGAAAAGGAATTCCGTGCCATGTCCCGGGTGATTGTCAGGAGTCATTTTTTTGTCAGGAATGCTATTGCACATTGGTTTTTGCAATGTCTGCTTCCGTCGGAAGGATTTCCTTTTTCAGTCCTGCTATGTATGCGTTTGCATCTTCCCTTTTGTAATATGAGCTTTCTTTGTCCTTTATCCGCGACGCTTCATGGGTCTCCAGGTCTATCCTGATGACTTCAACACAGTAGAGAGAGTCTTTCAGGATTACACCGTAAGCCCACAGTAAACCATTGGCGTCCTTGCCGATAGTTCCCCTGCTGACAGGTTTCTTGAACTCACTCCTGATTATGTCCTCAACCGAGAAATGAGATGCTTTCTTCCTCTTCATTAGTTATCCAGGCAAGCTAAATGAAGTATATCCCAGGCCATTTCCTCGGGTGTATATTTTCCGCTTTCCAGTTCACTCAGAGCGGCAGACATGAAGGCTATTTGTTGAGACTTATAACCGGCATTTCCGACCCAATCTTCGACTATCTCCCTGGTAATATCCTTGTTTGCTGTCTGCACTTTTCTCGTCAGCGCATTATATAAGTTATCCATTATGGACATTTGCTCCTCCTTGCCTTTGCACCTTTAGTATAGCATGCAGGGCCGGTAAAGAACTTTCAGGAATGAATTAAGTGTCCCTCTGTCAAATCAATAATGCGATTATGTGTTAAGGTACGTATGTGCCCGGGATGTGGCCCGTTTTTAAGAAAGGTGGAAGGATTATGGAAAGCAACAAGAATATGCAATGCTGGAATTACAATAACTGCGGTCATGGAAAAGATTCATTATGCCCTGCGGTTGATCAGAAGGCGGGCAGATCGTGCTGGCTCGTGCCAAAGACGTTATGTGGGGGAAAGGTGCACGGTAAGCACACCAAAAGAACCAAATCATGTGAGGGATGTTCCTTTTACATATATATTCATGTACTACAATTTTCCAATCCGTCCTTGGCAGATCAGCCCTATAATGAAACAAGAGGGAGGGTAAGTACGCCGCAATCAGGGCTGTAAGGCCCTCCATAATGCGATTTAAGATGTAATCGGGCGCTACGGAGGTGGCAACTATTCCGGGGGCTGCGGTAGAACGAGAGTAGCTCTTATCAAGGAGGAATCAAAAAGAGTCAAGAAAAAGATAAGCAAAAAGCAAATGCAAAGAAGAAACCACAGCACACCCTGAAAGAAAAAAGACAGGCGAAGAAAGAAAAGGCCGAAGGTAAGTCCCTCCCATTAAGCACCCATTGAGCTTATAACGGGCAGGTCTGATCCCCAGGCCCCAAGGCCTGCCCATTTTAATCTTAGTAGTGCGAAAATCGTGGGGCGCAGTCCACAAAAGGCAATTACCCTATTGATTTCCGTGTGAGCTTCGATAATGAGATCCGTGTCAATGAACTTCAAGGAGCATAGTC
>JAJYLU010000186.1 GCA_021787505.1 Nitrospirota bacterium
GGTTGAACTCGTCATGGCATTTGAAGAGACGTTCAATATAGAGATCCCGGACGAAGACGCCGAGAAGATCGCGAAGGTCAAAGACGCCGTAGAGTATATCAAGAACAAGCAGTCTTAATGTCGAAGAGAAGGGTCGTTGTTACAGGGCTGGGGCTCATCACCCCGGTCGGCGTGGGCGTCGAAAAAAGCTGGAGCGGCCTGCTTGGCGGAAAGTCCGGTATCAGGAGGATAACCCAGTTTGACGCTTCCACATTCGCTACGCAGATAGCCGGCGAAGTAGAGGGGTTCAAACCTGAAGACTACATAGAGCCGAAGGAAATCAAGAAGATGGACCGGTTTATCCACTTCGGCGTCGCCGCCTCGACTATGGCCATGGAAGACTCCGGGCTGAAGATCGACGAACATAACGCCCCGCGCGTCGGCGTTTACGTCGGCGCCGGAATGGGGGGACTTCCAGCGATCGAGCATTACCACAAGATCCTGCTCGAGAAAGGCCCCCGGAGGATCACCCCTTTTTTTATCCCGATGCTGATCATTAACCTTGCCGCCGGCAACATATCGATAAAATTCGGCGCCAAGGGGCCGAATTCCGCTCCTGCAACCGCATGTGCCACCGGCAGCCATGCCATCGGCGACGCATTCAAGGTCATCCAGCGGGGGGACGCCGACGCGATGATCGCGGGGGGCACCGAATCGGTCATTACTGCCATGGGCATCGGCGGGTTCAACGCGATGAAGGCGCTGTCCACAAGAAATGACGCACCTGCGAAGGCGAGCAGGCCGTTCGACAGGGACAGAGACGGCTTTATCATGGGAGAAGGCGCGGGCGTTCTGGTCATTGAAGAGCTCGGCCACGCGCTTAAGAGAAATGCGAAAATATACGCCGAGATCGCAGGCTACGGTCTTACGGGAGATGCCTACCACATCACCTCCCCGGCCCCCGGGGGTGAGGGTGCCGCCAGATGTATGGCTATGGCACTGAATGATGCCGGCGCGAGTCCCTCGCAGGTGGATTATATCAATGCCCACGGGACGTCGACGAAGTACGGCGATGAACTGGAGACCGCGGCAATAAAGTCGGTCTTCGGAGAGCACGCGTATCACGTTGCGGTCAGTTCGACCAAGTCGATGACAGGCCATCTCCTCGGCGCCGCGGGCGGCGTCGAGGCGGTCATCTGCAGCCTCGCCATGCGGGACGGCATGATCCCCCCTACGATCAATCTCGACAATCCGGACCCTGAATGCGACCTTGATTACGTGCCGCATGCGGCGAGAAAGGCCGATGTGGGCTGGGCCATGTCGAACTCCTTCGGTTTCGGCGGGACGAACGCCTGCCTGCTTTTCAAGAAGTTCCAAAATTGATCCATACCGGGCCGAAACGGGAATCAGAAGACCTCGAGCAGAAGATCGGGTATTGCTTCAGGAACAAGGACCTCCTCGCCTTGGCGCTGACGCACAAGTCGTTCTATCACGAGCACAGGGGGAAGGCACGGTCTCACAACGAACGGCTGGAATTCCTGGGCGATTCGGTCATCGGGCTGGTCATCGTCGAATATCTGTTTTGTCTAAAGGCACAATATGAGGAATCGGTCCTGGCGAAGATGAAGTCTTTTCTAGTCTGCGAGTCCGTCCTTGCCGATATCTCCCTTTCGGTCTCGCTTGGGACATATATCCTGCTGGGGAAGGGTGAAGAATCTACCGGCGGCAGGTCCAAAAAATCTATCCTTGCCGACGCGCTCGAGGCGGTCATCGGCGCCGTCTATCTGGACGGCGGCTATGAAAAGACCAGGGAGATCGTTCTCGGCTTTTTTGAAGACCGGGTGAAGCGGGCGATCGAATCCGGAGAATTCTACGACCATAAGACGGAGCTCCAGGAAAAAACGCAGCTCCTTTACGGGACACTTCCCGAGTATAGGGTGATCAAAGAGCAGGGAGAGGAACATAACCGGGTGTTCACCGTCGGGGTGTTCCTCGAGGGGAAACGTTTGGGCGTTGCCTCGGGGAAGAGGAAAAAAGAGGCGGAAGGCCTTGCTGCAAAAAAGGCGCTCGAGAAGATTAAAGGGCAGCCCGGCGGATGAAGTATTTCCTTATTTCGAGCGGGCCGATGACGATCAGTGCTACCGCGGCAACCGCAAGTACGCTCGTTCCGTCGATCGGGGCCAGATTCAGCCGCTCTCTGAGCGCCGGCACGTAGATCCCGAGGAAGAGGAACGAAATCGACCCTGCGGCCCAGAGGTTGATGACCGGATTGGTCAAGATGCCGAGAGAGAAGGCCGGTTCCTTGCCGGAGCGGGAGGCAATGGCCAGGAAGATGTGCCCGAATATCCATGCCGAAAATGCGAAGGTCTGGGTCTCGGCCTGGCCCATGCCGAGGGACCGCGCATAAAAATAGGCGATCATCACCGAGACGAAGAGCGCCATTCCACCCGCAAAGATGCCGCAGACGACCCCGGTCGAGAGGACCTTTTCTTTAGGGTTGCGGGGAGGCCGCGAGTAGACGTCCTTTTCCTTCGGTTCCGCAACGAACCCTGCGGATGCCGCCAGGTCCATGAACAGTTCGAGGATCACGATCTGGATCGGGCTGAACGGCATGGTTATGCCGAGGAGGACCGGGAGAAGAAAGATCATGATGAGCGCGACCTTTACCGAGAGGTAATAGGAAATGCCTTTCCGGAGGTTGTCGAAAAACGTTCTTCCCTCGAATATGCCGCGGGCGATCGTGGTAAAGTCGTCGTCCGCAAGGACGACCTCGGCCGCGTCTTTAGCAACGTCCGTGCCTCTGATACCCATGGCGATACCGATGTCGGCGGCCTTCAGCGCAAGCACGTCGTTGATGCCGTCTCCCGTGACCGCGACTACCTCGCCGTTTTCCTGCAGGGCCTTCACGATGCGGTACTTGTGCAAAGGGGTAGTCCGGGCAAATACGGATACCTCTTTTACTGCTGCTCTCAATTTCTCATCGGGCATGGCGTCGAGGTCTTTCCCCTCGAGCACCTTGCCGGTCGGGATACCGACCTTTTCCGCGATAAATGCCGCGGTAAAGGAGTGGTCCCCGGTCACCATCACCGTCCGGATGCCGGCCTTAGCCGCGATTCCCACCGTCTCCCCTACATTTTCTCTCGGCGTATCTTCAAAACCGATCAGCCCGCAGAAGTCGAGGTTCCTTTCAAGATCGGCGAAAGCCCGACTTTCCCATCTGGCGGACAGACTGCGGGAAGCAACGGCAATGACGCGTCTTCCGGTTGACGACTCTGCCGCCAGCGTGTCTCTGATATCTGTGCCGGCGTTACGGCACGAGCCGAGTACCTCCTCGGGAGCGCCGATAAGGTAAACCATATAGTGGTCCTCATTTCTCCGGACCACCGCCTTCGTTTTCTTCCCGTTTTCTCCGAGATTCCTCAGGCGCAGTATTTCGTGAGGCTTTTCCCCGAGCCCCATCTCCGCCGCCTTCACCCTGATCTCTTCTTCCATAGGGGAAAGTACAAATTCGGGAAGCGAACCGGAGGCCGCGGCGAAGACTTCGCGCTCTTTTCCGGCGGGGGATACCGAGACGATCCTCATTTTTCCCGCGGTAATCGTACCGGTCTTGTCGCTCACGATCACCGTCGCGTTGCCGAGCGTCTCCGCACCCTGAAGCCGTTTTACAAGGAAGTTTTTCCTCGAGAGGCGGTAAGCCCCGAGACCCAACACCATGGTGATGATGATCGGCAGCTCCTCGGGTATAGTGGCAAAGGCGAGAGAGAGCCCGGTCAGAACCATCAGTTTCAGGTCCTGGTCGCGCAGTATCCCAATTAAGGGGATGACGACCGAAAAAAATATTGCCACTAAAACGAGTTTTTTGACGAGAGATTTCATCGCTAACTGCAGCGCCGTTCGCGGCGGCTTTATCGTCCTTAGCGCGTCCGCGATGCCGCCGAGCCGGGTGTTTCTGCCTGTGGTCCGCACTTCCGCCTCGCCTTCGCCCGAAAGCACGGTCGTCCCGGCGAAAACCATATTCCCCTTTTTCCTGTCCTGAGGAAAGGACTCGCCGGTCAGTGACGACTCGTCGACCTGAAGGCCTGCAGAGGCGACCACCTCCGCGTCGGCGACTATCCTGGTGCCCTGGTTCATAACGATAAGGTCCCCCGGGACGACTTCTTCCGCGTCGATCTCGGCTATCGCACCGTCCCTTATTGCCTTGGCCTTGGGGGCAGTTACCCTGGCGAGGGAGGCGATCGCCTTTTTTGCACGATATTCGTTGTGGACTTCCGCAAAAACGAGCAATGAGATGATGAGAAAGATCGTTACCGCGTCCCCTGTTTTCCCCCACAGACTGTAGAAAAAACCGACGACGAATAAAAGGAGGATCATCGGCTCCGTCACCTCGTGCCGCGCGATGCCGAAGAAGCTGACCTTCTGCGGCTGGTAAATCCTGTTCGGGCCGGCTTCGGCCAGTCTCTTCTTCGCTTCCTCCGACGTCAGCCCGCTCCTTACCTTCGCGCCCATACTACGACATTATACTTTACTTCCGGAGGCGTGTGAATGCCTGAGGCAGATGGATTTTTGAAAGGGCGGGCAGAGGCACAAAATCGGTGGTTACGGCCCTTTTTTCAGCCCGGCGCTGCATTACTTACTTGATAGGGAAGATATATTTCTTTCTCAAATTGTCTGATATCTCTAACACCAACTCTCAAAACGAGTTTGCTGATGAGATAACAATTGTCAGGGAAACAAATGCTTCTCGTGACTATGCAGGTTATGCCCAGTCCATCCAGTAGCTAACGCCTGGGTCTTAAGAGGTGTGGTCGTTTATTTCAATCACAAGTCCACATCTTGCGCTACATCGAGAGGCAACATTTACCGGGGGAAATATGTCGGTATGAAATGTTTTTCGCTTCCAACTGGATGCGATCGAGAGATAATCGTATTATTCTCTGCACTGACTGTAAGTCGTTTGCCTTACAAAATCGATACTTTTGCCCCGGTGAGACGGTTAGCCCGTACGCCGAAGATTTTATCCGGCCCTGCCTCCGCCTGACATGGGCAGCGTAAAATAAAAGGTTGCTCCTTCGTTTACCTTACCTTCTGCCCAGACCGTGCCCCCGAGCTTGTTTATGAAGCGCTTCACGATCGCGAGGCCGATCAGATCG
>JAJYLU010000187.1 GCA_021787505.1 Nitrospirota bacterium
CGGGTCCTTGCCGGAAAAACAGCCGCCGCCGTGACTTCCCACGCCGCCGTAGCTGTCCACGATGATCTTCCTGCCGGTCAGGCCGGTATCGCCCATCGGACCGCCCACGACAAAGCGGCCGGTGGGGTTGATGTAATACTTGATCTTCTCTTCGTCCAGCAGGTCTTTCGGGACGACCGGCCTGATCACCTTTTCGATGATGTCGTCCTTCAGGTCCTTGAGATGCACGTCGGGGCTGTGCTGCGTCGATACCACTATCGTATCGATCCTGAAGGGCCTGCCGTCTTTGTATTCAATCGTCACCTGGGATTTTCCGTCCGGCCTCAGGTACGCAAGCACGTCGTTCTTTCTCGCTTCGGCCAGACGCATCGAGAGCTTGTGCGCCAGCATGATCGGAAGGGGCATCAATTCTTCAGTCTCGTTGCAGGCAAAGCCGAACATCAGCCCCTGATCGCCTGCGCCTCCCGTATCAACACCCATGGCAATGTCAAGAGACTGCTGGTCTATCGAGGTGATCACCGAGCAGGTCTCGTAATCGAAACCGTACTTGGCCCTTGTATATCCTATGTTCTTGATCGTCTCCCTCACGATATCAGGGATATGCACGTAACAGGTCGTTGAGATCTCTCCGGCCACAAAGGCGAGCCCCGTCGTCACGAGGGTCTCGCACGCAACCCTGGCAACGGGGTCCTGCGCAAGGATCGCGTCGAGGATGGCATCGGAAATCTGGTCCGCTATTTTATCGGGATGGCCTTCGGTGACCGACTCCGAAGTAAAAAAATAGTCCTTTCTTGCCATGTGTCTTCTCCTTTCATGCAAAACGAATCTTATATTGTAATCTTTCCTGCCACAAAAAAAAAGACAAACTGTCCGCCTTCTGGTAAAATCTTTAGAAACCGGAAATAGGGGGAGACAGATGAAAAAAATTCTTGTTGCACATGACGGGTCGAAATCTTCTGAAAAAGCGTTGAAAAAGGCGCTCGCTATCGCCGAGACGTTCAATTCCGCGGTCACTGTCCTTTCCGTCGTTCCTGAACTTTACCTCACCGAATTGATGGAGATGGACAGGACCAGGATAGTCGCCACGCTCACCGAAGAGACCAGGCGCATGATGGAGAAGATCAAGTCGAAGCCGAGGAAGATAAAGTCCCTGAAGACCCTCATCAGCCAGGGCAATCCCGCGGAGGAGATCCTCGAGACCGCAAAAAAAATCAAGGCCGACGTGATCGTCACCGGTTCGCACGGCAGGCACGGCGCGCAGAAATTCCTTCTCGGGAGCGTCTCCTCAAAGGTCGTGGACCACGCCGAATGCGATGTGCTGGTGGTAAAAAAATAGTAGGGGCGAACTCAGGTTTTTATAAATTCCTTCAGCGCTTCCCGGAATGGCGTCGGTCTGAACCCGAAATGCTTCTCTATTGCCTCAGGGTCGCAGATGTTGTCGGACCCTATTAGCCTCAGCTGCTCAGAGGTGACGGGCGGAGAAGAAAGCAGGGTTTCGAGGAACAGTGCCGATATCTTCATCAGCCCCATCGGGATGTTGAAGACAGGCTTCTTCATGCCGGCCGATTCGGCAAGCATTTCGACAATCTCCTTATATGTAAGCTGCTCCGGCCCGCCGATATCGAACGTCGCCCGGTATGTCTGAGGATTTCCGATGACCGCACCGAAACACCTGAGCCAGTCTTTGATGTAGACCGGCTGGAACTTCGCCCTGCCTTCGCCCGGTACAGGAATCACAGGCGAAAGCTTCAGCATGTCCAGCATCTTTTTGGTGAACCCGTCCCAGGGCCCGATGATGAGAGACGGTCTGAATATAGTGTAGTCCAGCCCGCTCTTGATCACAATCTCCTCGGCCTCCGCCTTTGTCTTTAGATAGCCGGACCAGGAATTGCTGCCGGCGCCCAGGGCCGACTGATAGAAGAAATGCCTTACACCCGCGCGTCTGGCCTCGGCGACCAGGTTGGCAGTACCTTCGACATGCACCCCCCGAAACGTCGCCCCCCTTTTTTCCTCGATTATCCCGACAAGATGGACCACGAAATCGTCCGCGCCGAGAACGCCCTCGATCGTCCGCGGGTCAGTGATATCGCCGTGGACGACCTCGACCCCCTTTGCGGCGAGCTGTCCCTCCTTTCTTTTGGAGCGGACGAGGCACTTCAGTGTATGCCCTTTCGACCGCAAGTCATCGACGAGGTGTCCGCCCACAAAACCTGTTGAGCCGGCGATAAAGATACTCATTTAGCTAGATTTTACCTCACTGTTCCGATCAGGAGAAGCCATCGAGGCTCCGCTAAAAAACAACGGGCAGACCAGTCACCTTCCCGGGAAAACACCATGCGTCCTAACTGCGTCTACGTGAATCACAAATATACCCTGCCGGTTGTATGGCGTTTTTCAGCCTGTCTGCCCCGGTTCCCCAGGATGGTGCGGTTCACTTCCCGGTCAGTTCAGAAAATCTCCTGAAAGACGCCTCTTCCACTTCCCTGTGCAGGTCGTTCCCATGCGAGTCCATTGTCACGATCGCCGGGAAACCCTCGACTTCAAAGAGCCACATCGCCTCGGTAGGCCCGAACTCCTCAAGCTTCCAGACGCCGACAACCTTCCTGATCTTTGCCGCGAGATAGACCGCAGCGCCGCCTATGGTATGGAGGTAGACGCAGCCGTACTCCTTCAGGGCACGGCGCGTACCCTCGCCCATGCCGCCCTTGCCCATTATCCCTCGCAGCCCGTATTCACGTATCATGATGGCCTCGTACATCTCGACGCGCACGCTCGTCGTCGGCCCAGCGGCAATGGCCCTGAATCCCCCGTCGGTATTCTCGACCACAGGACCGCAGTGGTACAGGACAGTCCCGGACAGGTCAAAGGGGACCTCTTCCTTACGCGGCCTCTCGGCGAGGTACTTATGGATCCTGTCCCTGCCGCTGACAAGCCTTCCGCTCAGGGTCACGAGGTCCCCGGCCTTCAGCCCGCTCACGTCGGAGCCGGAGAGAGGGAGATTGAGGGCTATCGGGGTCACCATATCAGTCTTCCCCTCCTATGGGCCCAGCAGCCGACCGACACGTCCACAAAATAGGAAGCCGGATGGCGGTGGTTAGCGCCGATCTTGACGCCCAGCGCAGTAATCCTCCCTCCCAGCCCCTGGGGCCCTATCCCGAGACCGTTGATCTCCGTGAGGGTCCTTTTTTCGAGCGCCGCAAGATCGCTGTTCGCATTGGCGTCGTTCAGTTTGCGCATGAGCTGATCCTTCGCCAGCCTAGTCACCTGGTCCTTCGAAGCACCGATGCCCACGCCTATGATATAGGGCGGACATCCCCTGCCCTGCGCCCTCTGGACTGTATCGAGTACGCACCGCCGCACGCCGTCGAAGTCCCTCTGGGCACCCAGTTCCTCGAGGGGAAGTTTGTAAAGCTGACCTGCATTTTCGCAGCCCCCGCCCTTCAGCATCAGGTCGATCGATAAAGTCCCGCTCCGCGTCTCTTCCATATAGATTATGGGGAAACCGGCGCCCGTATTGTCACCCGAGTTCTTCTCGGTGATCACGTCGACTGCGTTCGGCCTGAGAGGGATCTTCGCAGTTGCAATACGTGTCGCATCGAGGATGGTCTCTTTCATGTCGAGCTGGCTCAGCCCCATCGGGACCTTCACGAAAAAAACAGGCACCCCCGTGTCCTGGCAGAGCGGCTTCGCATTCTCTCTCGCCATGCGCACATTCTCCAGCATCACGGAGAGGGAAGATGCCGCCGCAGAACCTTCTTCCTCGGCAGGCAGCGCGGAACGGAGCGCCTCCTCGACATCCGGCGGCAGAGAAGTGGCGACCTTTTTGTAAAGCTCTACGATGCCGTCACGCAGTTTCAGCAAGCTTGTTCCTAAGCTTCTTGAGATAATCGATATGGCTGAGTTCCATCCCCATCATCTCCCTGAACACCACGCGTGCGTTTCCGTCGGCCGCCTTTTCGGACAGGTTCCGGTACAGATTGTAGGCCTTGCCCTCTATCTCGAGTGCCAGGATGAGTGCGCCCATGTCGTCGAGAAAAACCGACTCCTCCACCCTGGATTCGAGGTCCTTGACCGGGATACCCCCCTCGGTGACCGGTGCTTCCGCCCTTATTTTGAATTCTTCAAAGTGCTCGACGTCCCTGTCGTCCTGGATTGACAGGTAGAGGAACTGGATATACTCCATATGCTTCTCTTCCCATGCGGTAAGGTCCCTGAAGGCGGCCCTGGCGGCCTCGCTAATCGCCTTTGTCGCGGCCTTCGCGTAAAATTCATGTGTCCCTTTTTCCATGAGGAAAGTCTCGATAAGGGACTTCAAGAGATCTTCCTTCCCTGTAACCATAGTCATCTCCTTTTTATGAATATTGTAAGGGATTCCGCCCTGCAATCCAAGCAATATTATCATATATATGCCGGGAACGAAATAGCAGCCCTTTTACAAAGTTTTTTTACTTTTATATTTACAAAAACTTTTTTTTATGCTATTTTCTTGCGTATGGATATTCTGATCGACGAGAATTCTACGAGGAAAAACATAATCCTTCTCCTGAAAAAAAATGGAGGTATGTCGATATACGATCTGAGCAAGGTCATCGAGATCACTCCGATGGGGATCCGGCAGCATCTGCTTGCGCTCGAGAAAAAAGGCATCGTCACCTATGTTTCAAGGAGACGGGGCATAGGCAGGCCCGGCTTCATCTATATGCTGACTGAGGCGGCCAACGACCTCTTCCCCAAGGCCTACGATAAATTCGCGGTGGGCCTTCTGAGGGACATCAGAAAACACGAAGGCGACGAAAAGATAGACAGGATCTTCGATTGGCGCAGGGACAGACTCTTTAAGACAGGGAAGGCCGCGCTCGCCGGCAAGGGAAGCGTCGAGGACACGCTGAACGCCCTGAAAGAAATCCTGGAGGCGGACGGACATTTCGTCGAGATCAGCAAGAATTCCGACCATTACCATCTGAAGCAGTATCACTGCCCTATCAATAAGGTGGCCAGGGAATTCAGTGATGCCTGCAAATACGAACTCCAGATGTACCGGGACCTGATCGACAGGAACATCACGAGGGAGCAGTCGGTCGCGGAAGGCGCGGAGTCCTGCGTCTAT
>JAJYLU010000188.1 GCA_021787505.1 Nitrospirota bacterium
TGCACGCTCTGCGCGAGAGTACCCTTGTAAGGCACCCTTCCCTCGACGCCTTCCGGCACCAGTTTTTTCGTCTCGACACCCTCCTGCTGATAGCGGTCTTTTGCGCCCTGTTCCATGGCGCCGATGGAGCCCATGCCCCGGTACACCTTGTAACTCCTTCCCTGATAAAGGACCACTTCCCCCGGGGATTCGTCCACCCCCGCGAAAAGGCTCCCGATCATCACCGCGTCCGCCCCTGCGGCAAGCGCCTTCGTGATATCGCCGGAATACTTGATCCCGCCGTCGGCGATAAGGGGGATCTTGTACTTCTTGGCGACCGCGTAGCAGTCCCTGATCGCAGTGAGCTGAGGCACTCCCGCGCCGGCTACGATCCTCGTTGTGCAGATGGAACCGGGGCCGATACCGATCTTCACGGCATCCGCGCCCGCCTTGATGAGGTCGAGCGTCCCTTCAGCAGTCGCCACATTGCCCGCGACGACTTCGATAGCGAATTTCTTTTTGATCGAGCGGAGGGCCGCCATAACGGACTTCGAGTGACCGTGCGCCGTATCGATAACTACCACGTCAACGCCCGCGTTCACGAGCAGTTCGACCCTGTACATCGTATCTTCTCCGGTGCCGACCGCGGCGCCGACCATCAGGCGGCCGAGTTTGTCTTTGCATGAATTCGGATATTTCCTCCTCTTCTCGATGTCCTTTATCGTTATAAGTCCTTTCAGCCTGAATTCCCTATCGACGATCGGCAGTTTTTCTATCTTGTACTTGTTCAGGAGTCCCTTCGCCTCTTCGAGCGTCGTCCCGACGCCGGCGGTGATGAGGCGCTCCTTCGTCATGACCTCCGAGACTTTCCTGCTCAATTTCGTCTCGAACCTCAGGTCCCTGTTCGTCAGAATGCCGGTAAGTTTCCCGTTGACGGTGACCGGCACGCCCGAAATCTTGTATCTCTCCATAAGCGCCACTGCCTCGGATATCGGCGCATCAGGGGAGACGGTGATAGGATCGATGATCATCCCGCTCTCCGACTTCTTCACCTTGTCAATTTCGAGGGCCTGTTTTTCGGGGTTAATCGCCCGATGGACGATCCCTATTCCGCCTTCCCTGGCAACGGCGATAGCCATATTCGCGTCCGTAACCGTGTCCATGGCGGAGCTCAGAATGGGGATATTGATCCGTATCCTGCCCGTCAGCCTGGCACGGATGTCAACGCTGTTGGGCAACACTTCAGATTTGGCGGGCAACAACAGGACATCATCGAAGGTCAAACCGACTTTTATGTTCTCAGACATGCCGTTCTCCTGAATTTTCTAAGAATTTTAACATGTTGCGATTTAAGAAAGCAATGAATGCCCCCCTTTTTTTTCTGCTTGACAGCCTGATTTTTTTGCATTATAGTGTGGGCAGAGAACGCAGCATTCCGGCTTTTACATTAGTGACCCGTTCCTGTTACAATATCGTCTGCGTATGTTGATTCCTGTTTTTCAGGATTAATGATTCCACTACGAAAGGGGGTGAAGAGATGAGGATAGTAACACTGATACTGACAGTATTCATCGCATTGGCATTTGTGGGCAGTGCTCTCGCGGTGCCGGCGGGCAAGACCGTCGAATTCAAGGACGGCGCTATGGGCAAAGTCATTTTTGACGGCAAGGTGCATGCAGACAAAGGCCTCAAGTGCAACGACTGCCATACCAAGATCTTCCCGATGAAGAAGACCGAGCTTAAGATGTCCGAGATGAACGAAGGAAAAGAGTGCGGCACATGCCATAACGGCGAAAAGGCATTCAGCGTCAAGAAAGACTGCGGGAAGTGCCACAAGAAGTAATAGCCCTTTTTGTTTTCTTTAAAAAAAGAAAGGCCGGATTTTATCCGGCCTTTCTTTTTTTCTATGGAAGCCCTCTTAGATCCGTGTCAGCCATGAGGCGTACTTTTTGTTCCGCCCCTTTACTACGTCAAAAAAGACCGACTGCAGCTTTTCGGTGATCTTCCCGCGTTTTCCGCTGCCGACCTTCCTGCCGTCGACCTCCCTGATCGGCGTCACCTCGGCGGCGGTCCCGGTAAAGAACGCCTCATCCGAAATGTAGAGTTCGTCCCTCGTGAAGCGCTCCTCGATCACCGGTATCTTTTGGTCTTTCGCGATCTGTATGACGCTCTCCCTCGTAATCCCTTCCAGGATGGAGGTCAGCGGCGTAGTCTTGATCCGTCCGTCCCTGACGATGAATACGTTCTCTCCGCTGCCTTCCGATACATACCCCTCGGTGTCGAGCATGAGCGCCTCGTCATACCCGCAGGCTATCGCCTCTTTCTTGGCGATCTGGGAGTTGACGTAATAACCGCAGACCTTCCCTCTCGTCATGTCCACGTTGACATGGTGCCTCGTGAAGGAAGAAACCTTAACCCTGATGCCGTTCCTGATCCCCTCGTCGCCGAGGTACGCGCCCCACGGCCAGACCGCGATCGAAACCCTGACCGGATTGTCCTTGGGATACAACCCCATTGCCCCGTAGCCTATATAAACGAGCGGCCTGATGTAGCATTCCCTTATCTTATTCACTCTGACGGTCTCGACGATCGCCGATGCGATCTCCTTGCGTGAAAAAGGCATTTCCATCATAAAGATGTGCGCCGAGTCGAAGAGCCGCTCGACATGCTCCTCAAGACGGAAGATGGCCGAGCCCTTATCGGTCCTGTAGCATCGTATCCCCTCGAACACCCCAAGGCCGTAATGGAGGGTGTGGGTGAGCACATGGACGTTTGCATCGTCCCAGTCGACGAACCTGCCGTCCATCCATATCTTTTTCGTTTTTTCGATCATGGCGCTATATTAAAACAGTACCGCTTATTCCCTGTCAATAAATTTCGTCGATGATACCGTGCAACTTTACGCCGGCTTTGGTAAAATTAATGCTGCTGCATGCTTCCTCCGGAGGCACCCCGGAATATTCGGAAGGCATCCGGCAGCGGAACAAACATAAGCGGAAAAAAGGCAAGGAGATGCTTTGACTTCGATATCCATGATCGGGAAACTGACGACTATGTTCTCACAGGCCTTTGAGTCATGCGGGCTTGATCCCCGGTTCAGCAGGGTCATTATTTCCGACAGGCCCGATTTAGGCCAGTTTCAATGCAACGGCGCGCTCGCTGCCGCCCGGGCGGAAAAGAAAAACCCCAAGGCTATTGCCCAGGCGGTCATAGAGGCGCTGCAAGACAGACAAATATTTTCCGATATATCCATAGCCGGTGCCGGCTTCATCAACCTCACCCTTACCGATGCATTCCTGGCTTCCCATATGGAGGAAATGGCGGATGACGACCGCCTGGGCTGTGCAAAGACTTCGCAGCCCAGGAACGTTATCATCGATTTCGGCGGGCCGAATGTTGCAAAGCCGATGCATGTCGGTCATCTCCGCTCGACGATAATAGGCGATTGCCTGCAGAGACTTCTCCGTTTCACGGGTGACAATGTCACAAGCGACATTCACCTTGGCGACTGGGGCCTTCAGATGGGAATGCTCATCTGCGAGCTCAGACGCAGGCAGCCTGAACTTCCTTATTTCGACGCTTCCTATGCCGGCCCATACCCGGATAAGACGCCGGTAAGCATCGACGACCTGGAAGAGATGTATCCGGTTGCGTCGGCCCGCTGTAAAGGCGACGAGAGAGAGATGGAAGCGGCGCGGACGGCGACAGCGGAGCTTCAACAGGGACGGCCCGGCTACCGCGCGCTCTGGGACCATTTCGTGAACGTGTCCGTCAATGCATTGAAGGACGATTTCGGAAAGCTCGGCGTATCCTTCGATCTCTGGAGGGGCGAGAGCTATTATAACGACCGGCTTCCCGGAATGATCGGACAACTGAAGGAAAGAGGCCACGCCCGGGTGAGCGACGGGGCAGTCGTGATACCGGTCTCTTCCCCTTCAGACAAGAAGGAGGTGCCGCCGCTGATCCTCGAAAAATCCGAAGGCGGCTACTTATACGGGACGACAGATCTGGCGACGATCGAGGAGCGGACCGGCGAACTGCATGCCGATCTGGTCCTTTATGTCGTAGACAAGCGTCAGCACCTGCATTTCGAGCAGGTCTTCCGCGCCGCGCGGATTGTCTCATTCGCCCGCAAGGCGGGACTGGAACATATCGCATTCGGGACGATGAACGGTCCGGACGGAAAACCTTTCAAGACAAGGGCAGGCGGGGTGATGAAATTAAAAGACCTGATTTCCATGGTGACCGAAAACGCCCTCGTCAGGATGCGGGAGAACCGCATCGCTGAAGATTTTGACGAGGCCGAGCGCCAGGGTATCGCGCGCCAGGTGGGGATTGCGACTCTGAAGTTTGCCGACCTGGGAAATCACCGGACCTCCGACTACGTCTTCGACCTCGCAAACTTTTCAAGGTTCGAAGGCCGGACCGGCCCCTATCTCCTTTATACGGCCGTCAGGATCAAATCCATCCTGCGCAAGGCGAAGGATGAAGGCCTGAACCCGGGGACGATTCTGACGCCCACGGTCCCCGTCGAACGGGAACTGATGCTCAATCTCTCGTGGCTCCCTGAAAAAATCACGAACGCCTGCGCCGAGCGCTCCCCGAATTATCTCTGCGACTTCGTCTACACCCTCGCGCAGGTATTCAGCCGTTTCTATCAGCAGTGCCACATCCTGAGCGAGAAGGACCCTGCCGTCCAGTCATCCTGGCTCGCTCTGTCGCAGCTCTGTCTTAGTGAGCTTGAGCTTGTACTCTCTCTTTTGGGGATGAATGTTCCCGAAAGGATGTAGACCTTACCTTTACATAATACATCAGATCCAGGAGAGAGCAGATGTGCCGAAGAACAGCCATAGTCGAGGCCCCGTTAAGAAACAACTCGCAGATCAAACCACATTTCCAGAAAACGCTACCGGTTGATTTTGCGTTTACGTGAATCAGAATCATATCCCGCCGATTCTATGGCGTCTTTCGGGACATCTGCTCTCGTTATTATGCACCACTAAGGTAGAGGGCCTCACGCCGAGTTGCCTTCCGCCAATTCCTTAAGCTTCCGGAGACACATTTTCCCGCGCGAACGGGGCAGATGATGAGAAACCAAGAG
>JAJYLU010000189.1 GCA_021787505.1 Nitrospirota bacterium
GGCACGATAAAGGCAATCTACGCCGACTTTAATTCCCGGGTCAAAAAAGGGCAACTCATTGCACAGATCGATCCCGCACTGTTCGAAGCCCAGGTGGACCAGGCAAAGGCCAATCTGCTCGCAGCAAAATCGAACCTGACCAAGGCGGAGGTGTCGGTTACCGACACCCGGCGAACTTTGGAGCGCAACCGGGAGCTTTTCGCCAAGAACCTCATTGCCAGGTCGGACCTCGATACAGCTGGGACGAATTACGACAGTGCCGTTGCCCAGGTAAATGCTAACAAGGCCCAGGTGGAGCAGGCGGCCGCGGCGCTGAGGACCGCCGAGACGAACCTCAGGTATACACGCATCCTCTCCCCGGTGGACGGTATCGTGGTATCGAGAAACGTGGATGTAGGGCAGACCGTCGCGGCCAGTTTCCAGACCCCCACGCTTTTCAACATCGCGCAGGACCTTACCAAGATGCAGATAGACAGCAGCGTTGCGGAGGCCGACATAGGCAACATACGGGTGGGCCAGCCTGTCGAATTCACTGTTGACGCATATCCCGACAGCCCCTTTAAAGGGAGCGTTTCCGAAGTCAGAAACGCTCCCATCACAGTCCAGAACGTGGTTACTTACGACGTGGTCGTCAATGTAGCCAATCCGGAGCTCAAGCTTAAGCCCGGCATGACTGCGAATGTTTCCATCATTATTTCGAAGAGGGAAAACATTCTGAGGGTGCCCAATGCTGCCCTCCGGTTCAGATTTTCCGATAAGCGCACGAAGCCGGAAACGAGGGCAAAGGGGATCGGCGTCTGGGTCGTCGACGGCGACAAACCAAAGCGGATCATCGTGTCTACCGGAATCAGCGACGGGAATAATACGGAACTGCTCTCTGACAATCTGAAGGAGGGGCAGGAGCTTATAGTGGAGTCCCTGACAAAGCCGAAGAACCAGGCGCAGTCCGGGCCGCGCATGCATTTATAACATGGCCCTTATTGAAACGCAGAATATAAACAAGATCTACAGCCTAGGCGATGTAGAAGTGAACGCCCTGAAGGATGTCTCTCTTACCATAGAAAAGGGAGAATTCATCGCGATCATGGGACCTTCGGGGTCAGGGAAGTCGACATTTATGAACGTCCTCGGCTGTCTCGACAAACCTACGAGCGGGATATATCTCCTGGAAGGAATTGACGTTGCGCACATGAACAGGGATGAACTCGCCGCAATACGGAATAAGAAGTTGGGCTTTGTTTTTCAGGGGTTTAACCTTTTGCCGAGGACTTCAGCTATGGAAAACGTTGAGCTGCCGATGCTCTATGACGGACTTCCTGCAGGGGAGAGGAAAGAAAAGGCCATGGCGGCCATGGCAGTAGTAGGGCTTGCGGGCCGGGAAGACCACCACCCTAACCAGCTTTCAGGCGGCCAGCAGCAGAGGGTAGCCATTGCGCGTGCCCTTGTAAACAACGCCCCGATAATCCTCGCTGATGAGCCGACAGGGAACCTCGACACAAAGACCAGCATAGAGATCATGGAACTCTTTGTGAGATTGAACGAGGAGTCCCATATCACTATCATACTTGTGACGCATGAAAAGGACATAGCGGAGTTTAGCAGAAGGCGGATATTCTTTAGAGACGGCGTAGTCGTTAGCGACGAACTATCCGGCAAGGCATGATCAACATCCCTGCGACCATAAGAATATCGCTAAGGGCGCTGCGCGTGAACAAGATGCGGTCGGCCCTTACTATGCTCGGTATTATCATCGGTGTCAGCGCTGTTATCACTATGCTTGCAGTGGGCACGGGGGCGAGACAGAGGATAGGCGAACAGATGGCAAGCATCGGGTCGAATCTCCTGATGGTACTTCCCGGTTCGACTACATCGGGAGGGGTGAGGATGGGCGCCGGAACGCAGCCCACCCTGTCTACGGGAGATGCCGACGCTATTCAGAAGGAGTGTCTCTCGGTAATGTATGTGGCGCCGGTCCTTAGCGGGGTGGCCCAGGTTATCTACGGAAACCAGAACTGGTCGACCGGCATTACCGGGACTACTACGAATATGCTGTATGTGAGAGATTGGCCTCTGTCTGCAGGAAGACCCTTTACGGATGAGGAAATGCGGAGCGCGTCGAAAGTCTGTCTGCTCGGGCAGACCGTAGTGGACAACCTCTTCGGCGGCATCAATCCCATTGGGCAGATAATCAGGATCAAGAATGTGCCTTTTACTGTGATCGGGGTACTCGACGCCAAGGGTCAGGACCCCGGGGGGCACGATCAGGACGATACCGTCTATGTCCCGGTAACGACGGCCCAGAAAAAACTCTTCGGCACGGCATTCCCCGGTATGGTCAGGATCATCATGGTGAAGGCAAAAAGCGCCGATGACCTTGCGTCTGCGGAAAAGGAGATTGCCGAACTGCTTCGGCAGAGGCATCATACCGGGCAGAAGCAGGATGACGATTTTACCGTCCGCAACCTTACCCAGATGATGCAGGCAGCGGAACAGTCCACAAAGGTGATGACCCTTCTACTAGGGGCGATCGCGTCCGTGTCTCTCCTCGTAGGCGGCATCGGCATCATGAATATCATGCTCGTTTCGGTCACTGAACGGACAAGAGAGATCGGAATCCGGATGGCGATCGGTGCAAAGACGTGGGACATCAGGCTCCAATTTATCATCGAGGCCCTCACACTTTCGATGATAGGCGGCGTGGTCGGGATTATCATAGGAATTTCGAGCTCAGAGGTGGTGTCGCTGATTTTCGAATGGCCGACGGTCATATCGCCCGTGTCTATTATCCTTTCCTTCGGTTTTTCCGGTTTTGTGGGTATATTCTTCGGTTTCTATCCCGCATACAAGGCATCGCTTCTTGACCCCATAGAGGCCTTGAGGTATGAATAGAAGAGATAGTATAAACATGGTATGATAAAAAGCTTCTATATCGCCGAGGTGTATGCTCAGGGAGAAGGAAATGGGTAACAGAATAGGACAGATAGGGCTTTCTTGTATTGCAATTCTCCTGTTTTTGCAGGTGCGAACAGCATCCGCGGAGTTGTTGACGCTCTCCGAGGGGCTCAGGCTAGTCACCGAAAACAGCAGGCTCGTCAAGATCTCGCGCGGCGACGAAAGGATTTCGGAGGCTGATACCCGGATCCAGAGGTCGAGGCTTTTTCCCACCGTGAACGGCTCCGCGAGCGGCACGATGCTTGCTCATCAGCCCGCGGCGATATTCGGGACTCAAACTATTCCAATGTCTCAAAAGGATTTTTATGCATACAATCTGACTATCCAGCAAACGCTGTACGATTTCAGGGGAAACGCGTCCCTCTACGAGTCGAGCAAGGCACGGCTAGAGGCAGCGAGACTTGATACGGCGAGGGTGAAGAACCTTGCGGCAATCGACTTCGCGCTGATCTATTTCGACCTTCTCGAATCGGAAAAGATGGTGACCGTCGGCGAAAAGGAGGTCGAGAGACTCGAATCCCACCTGCGCGACGCAAAAAACCTTTACGAGGAGGGAGTGATCACGCGAAATGACCTGTTGCAGGCGGAGGTGAGGCTCTCGGATTCGCGGCAAAGGCTTCTTACCGCAAAGACGAATCGTCAGATCAACGCATCGCGCCTGAACAGTGCGCTGGTGAGGCCGCTGACGGAGAAGGTGGAGGTAGTGGACGTGAAGGAGGCGCCGCCGGAATCCGAAGTCACTATCTCGGACATCGCCAAGGCCTGGGAAGAGGCCGAAAAGGAGAGGCCCGAAATACGGATTGTCGATGCCACCCTGAAGTCCCTCGACCTCGACGAGGAGGCAAAGAGGGCGGAATTTTATCCGAAATTAGTCGCGGTCGGCTCATACGATTATACCAAGAACCAGTACCAGACCCCTCAAGGGAATTGGGAGATGACCCTTGGCCTTGGGATAAACCTCTTCAGCGGCTGGAAGACCACCGCCGAGGTGGCGAAGATCAGATATCAGAGAGAGAAACTGTTTGAACAGAGAAAGAAACTCGTTGACGATGTGAGACTTGAAGTCGAAAAATATCTTCTCGATGCGAAGACCGCAAGGGATAGGGTCGCCGTGACGAAAGATGCCGTGCGGCAGGCCGACGAAAATCTTAGGATAAACAGGGTGAGATATACGGAGGGTGTAGGTACCGCGACGGAGGTCCTCGACGCGGTCACGCTGCTGAGCGTTGCCGAGACAAACCACTATCGATCCGTGTATGATTTGGCTAAGTCCGAGATCGCGGTATTGTATGCGATCGGTAAAGATCTTTCGGTGGTGTACAGATAAGCCCGTGGTCCTGTAAGTAAGAGGGGGATTCGGAGATAACGAAGAAAATAATAGCGAGGACGAGATGGATGAAATAAAAGAAAACCAGGATCGGCAGCCCGCGGAGGGCCGGCCTGCAAACATTAATCAGACGAGTCGCAAAAAGAAGGCGATGATCGTATTTGCAGTGCTCGCGATAGTCGGTGCGTTATCGGTATTTTTTTATATGAGGTACAAGAGCACCCATATCTCGACAGACGACGCATTTATTGACGGACATATCCACACAATCGCCCCTAAGATCAGCGGTACCGTAAAGAGCATCTATGTGGATTCGAACCAATATGTAAAGGCGGGGGACATACTCGTCGAGATAGCCCCTGTGGATTATGAGGTAAAGGAAAATGAGGCGGCTTCGGCGGTCAACGCCGAAAAGGCAAAGCTTGCGGAGCGGGAGGCGGGGATTGACGCGTCGAGGAAGATGCTGGCGGAACTTGCGGCTAGGATGGGGGCGGCGAAGGCGAACCTGCAACTTCAGGAGGCCAATTTAAGACAGGCAGAAACGGACATACGCCGGGCGGAGTCGTTGTTCAAGAAAGAGGCGATCTCAAAAGAAAAATACGACCGGACGCGGACGGAATATGATGTCTCCACCGCCCAGGTGAAGGCCTCAAAGGAGCTTCTCAAACAGGCTGAGGTGGCCCTCGAAACACAGAGGGCGGTTGTAAAGCAGGCCGAGGCAGCAAAGGTGACCCAGGCGTCGTTGGTGAAACAAGGGGAGGCCGTGCTGGATTCCGCCAGACTGAAT
>JAJYLU010000190.1 GCA_021787505.1 Nitrospirota bacterium
GTCCTGCGCGTCAAGACTGACCGAGATGCTGTCGACGATCCCTTTCAGATCGGGAAGGATGTCCCGCTTGTGGATTAGATTGGCGTGACCGTTAGTGTTGATCCTTACCCTTCCTCCCCGTTCCTTTATCCAGCGGGCCACAACCTTTACCGTGTCCAGGCGCTCGAAGGGCTCGCCGTAACCGCAGAAAACTACTTCCTTATAAAGGGAAGGGTCGCCGATTGAGCTCGTGATTTCCTCCTCAGTCGGTTCATGGCTGAGTCTCAGCCGGTGCCCCTTGACGAAATCGGAACGGAACTTTACACAGAAGGAGCACGCGTTGGTGCAGCGGTTCGTGATGTTCAGGTAGAGACTGTCCCGGATTTGGTAGGCGATCTCTGCCCTGTCAGGGATGGTCCCTATTCCGAATAGCCGCTTGGCGTTGAGCGACGTGATCCGCGCCAGGTCGTCAAGACTGATCTCTCTCAGGTCAGCGATTAACCTTGCAGTGTATTCCAGATATGAAGGCTCATTGCGTCTCCCTCTGAGCGGCTCCGGTGAGAGGTAGGGGGCATCGGTCTCGATCAACAGATAGTCGTCGGGGATGAAGCGCGCTATCTCGCGCAAGCGCGACGACTTCTTGAACGTCACCGGACCTGCAATCGATATGGAAAATCCCATCGACATGGCTTGCTCCGCCATATGAAGGTCACCGGAAAAGCAGTGCAAGACACCACGGTTTATGCCAGACTCGGCAAGGATAGCCGTTGTGTCCTCCTTCGCCTCCCTGCTATGGACTATGACCGGCAGCCCGGCCTCCTTCGCGAGGCGGAGATGCTTTCTGAAGACCTCCCTCTGGATATCGCGGGGCGAGTGGTCGTAATGGTAGTCGAGTCCGGTCTCGCCTATCGCAACGACTTTCCTGTTCCGTGCGCGAGAGGCGAGCCCGAGGTACATTTTGTCAGAAAAGTCCTTCGCATCATGGGGATGGACGCCGACCGCCGCATAGATAAAATCGTACAAGGTCGCGAGTTCCATTGCTTTTGCGGTGCTGTCGAAGTCCGATCCTACTGATATCAGCGCCTCAAATCCGGCGTCCTTTGCACGCGCAATGACCTCCTCCCTGTCGTTGTCGAACTCGGACATGTCTAGGTGACAGTGCGTATCGATCAGCGGAACTCTTCTGTTATCTTTTTCGGTCATCTTTATATGATACGACAATTAGCAGGGTGCTGTCATGAAAACGGCCGCCAAGCATGGCTAATTAACTTATCGGTGCGGGAAGGCTAAGGAGGACATGCCGAAAAAGTACATAAATTCGGCAGATATGATTTTCATTCACGTAAACGCAGCTTTAATCTTGACTGACATTCAGAAAAAGGTTCATCGCTACATACCAAGGCTGTGCGGAGCTCAGGTTATGGATCTTTTTTATCACATCCTCCTTCTTTTCTTAGATCTAGTGTGCAACTGTAAGGTTTACAGATTTGTTGCGATTGGCAGGGTGCGGTATTTGAGGGGAAATACCAAGCCAGACGAAAAAAAAGGCTTGACTATGCGCCGAATTTCTTTAGTCGTCCGGCGTTGGCCAGCGCGAGAGGCATGAGGTTTACCGTGGGGAAGATGCCGAGTTCGCCTTTCGTGCACTCTCTTTCCGAAAAACCGGCACAGAGGCCTCCCAGGACATATGGGGATTTGATGAGCACGGGGACCGGGTGCCAGCTGTGGCCTTTGAGAATGGCGGGCGTTGAGTGATCTCCCGTGACCATGAGGACGTCAGGATTGAGCGAAAGAATCTGGGAGAGGAGGGCGTCGAATTCCTCGATACGCTTGCATTTTTCCGTGAAATTTCCGTCTTCTCCATAGGAGTCGACCTTCTTCACGTGAAGAAAGAAGAAATCATGGGAATCGTAATTCGCCTTCAGGAAGTCGATCTCGTCTTGTACTCCGCCTGGGACATGGGGCGTAGACATTCCGACGAGTTTCGCGAGGCCTCCGTACATCGGATACGTGGCGATTGCTGCCGCGTTGAGACCATAAGCCTCGTCGAATGAAGGGAGATGGGGCATGACCGAAAATCCCCTGAGGAGTATATAATTCGCCTGCTTCTCTTTCTTTAGCGCAGCGGAGACTTCGGTAACGAACTTTTCTGCCACTTTAGCGACACGCCCCGCGGACGGTGATGATGCCACAGGTGCAAGGGGCGCTTCCCCTTCTTTTTGGGGGTCGGTGTCGTTCACGGCATCCGCAGCCGGAGTGAGCGGCTCCGGAAACCTGAAAATGACCGCGAACCTGTGCTCCATCCCGGGAGCGAAGAGTATCTCCGCATCGTCAATCCTCGTGATCTCAGAACTCAGTTTTTCGGTAATTATTCTGCTCAGCTCGGTAGGTATCCTGCCAGCGCGGCGGTCCTTGATGACGCCGTTCTCTAGCGTCGCGTAATTGCAGCGGAGACAAATATCGGTTTTTTTCACTTCCATTCCGAGGCCCAACGCCTCCAGTATCCCCCTGCCTATCTGAAATTCGACCGGGTCATATCCGAAAAGGGACAGATGACCGGGCCCGCTCCCCGGGGTGATACCATACGCAACCGGCACGTGAAGGCCGCAGGCACCCGCCCGTGCGAGGGCATCAAGGTTAGGAGTGTTTGCCGCTTCGAGTTCGGTCTTCCCGTTAAGAGGAAGCCCGCCGAGGCCGTCGAGGACAACGAGCACGATCTTGGTGGAATTCTTTTGTACAAGTCCTTTCAGTAATTTTTGCATGTCGAAATGTTACTGAAAATCGGGCAACTTTGCAAGTAAAGAGGGCATTTCGGAATAACGTTCCCGCCTTTGCCACCCCCTCTTAAGATAAGAGGGGAAGGGGGAGTTACTGTCCCGGGATGATTGCGAGACTTCATGATTGGCAGCTGGTCAATCATGAACCTTGATAGCCTTCCGCGCAAGGAAATGATATATAATGAAAGAAAACGAAAAAAGGAGTATTTATATATGGCATATGTAGTGGCATTGGCAGGAAAGGGCGGCACAGGAAAGACGAGCATTGCCGCCCTGACGGTGAAATATCTGATCGAGAAGAAGAAGAAACCGGTGCTGGCGGTGGACGCCGACAGCAACTCCTGCCTGAATGAGGCGCTCGGCGTCGATGTGCACGCCACCATAGGGCACCTCAGGGAAGAGTCGCTCCAGACTATTCGCAGCGGGGGCGACCGGCCCGGCGGCATGTCGATGGAACAGCTCTTCGATTATCAGGTGCAGCAGTCGATCATCGAGGCGAGAGGATTTGATCTTATCGTCATGGGGAGGCCTGAGGGTCCGGGCTGCTACTGCGCCGCGAATAACATCATCAGGAAATACACCGACAAACTGTCGGAGACCTACTCGTATGTCGTGATCGACAACGAGGCCGGGATGGAGCACCTGAGCCGGCGCACTACGCACAAGGTCGATCTTCTGCTGATCGTGAGCGATCCGACGGTCCGGGGGTTGCGTACCGCCAAGAGGATCGACGGACTGGTGAAGGAACTCGAACTGGACGTTGCCAAACACGCCTTCATCATCAACCGCGTATCCGGTGACGAGGGACAGGAACTGAAGAAGGTGGCGGAGGAACTGGGGCTGACGGTCGCAGGACTTGTACCCCAGGACCATAATATCTTCGAGTTTGACCTTCAGGGCAAAGGAATCGTCGGGCTTCCCGCCGATTCCCCTGCAGTCATGGCGCTGTACGGGATTCTGGATACGTTTGAGATAGGGTAAGCGGGAACATTTCGTCCCCCTTTCTATAGAGCGCCCAATATACCTTGATCTTAATAGTTCTTTATGGGCAGATAATAGCATACGGATACAAATATCACTTCTGCAAGATGAAAGACCCCATTTACACATTCCCTCCTTTTTTCTTTCCTCATTCTCAGCCATTACCTGCCCTTTTTGCCGCTGCAAGTTTCCAATATCGTCCTTGCCAACATCATCGCCTACGGAGATGTCTGTTCTTGAGGAACGTTATGAAAATCATATGACTGGCCTGAAGGTTCTGTAATTCTAGTAAGATTGCCTTTTGCGTCATATTCATAAGTCGTTACATTTCCAAAAGAGTCTGTCATTCTCGTGACTTGGCCCGCACTGTTGTAAGAATAAAAAGTAGTCTCCCGGTTGAAATAGTCTGTCACGGAAGTCACATTATTGTCTTTGTCGTAAGTGTATGATATTGTTTTCCCGGCAGAATCCGTTTCCGAAGTGATGTTTCCTTTGGAGTCATACTTATACGTCGTCTTTCTTCCCGACGGGTCTGTCTTTTCTGTTAATGGCGGAGTTACTGTCGGATTCGTCATGTCGTATGTGTACGCCGTGACCCCGCCTTCCTTTCCGGTGACGTAAGTCGTTCCTGTTGGACTTATGGTGTCGCCGGGATAATTTACGGTCTGGGTTTTGCCTTCGGAGTCAGTCACTGTCACTACCCTGTTATAATACGCGTGGTCGTCATATGCATAGGTGGTTGTACGTCCATTTGGGTCTGTCTTTGTGTGCAAATAGGCTGTTGTCATGGTGGTTGCTGAGTTGTAAATATCTGTGTATGTATATGTCCAAGTCAGTTTCCCCGCGGGAGTCTGGCTTACGATGCCGATAAGGGTGTTGCCGTCATAAGAGAAGGAATGGAGGTTCCCGTCTGGGTCAGTGATGCTGCTAATCAAATGTGAAGCATTATAGCGTATCGAAATGACCCGTTTTGAGGGCTCGGTTACCGTCACCAGGTTATCCTTTGCGTCATAGACAAGTGTCGTCGTGTTTGAATTTCTGTCGACAATAGAAGTGATTTTGCCGTCGGCACTAAAGTGATATTTCCGGCCGTCTTTAAAAGAAAGGAGATACGTGTTGTCAGGATTCTTCGTCAAAGCGGGCCACGGCAACCCCACCGGAGTATAGGAGGTTCCGTTGCGACGGAGTGACCCCCTTTGACCGTTGCTCTCCGTGACAATTGCATAGTCACCGCTCACAAGAAGCTGCACGTTGTAATTGTGCGTCCACCCGACGCCCAGAGGCAACCTATTGGAGTCAAGGCTGTTATA
>JAJYLU010000191.1 GCA_021787505.1 Nitrospirota bacterium
ACGCCGACCATAGGATATCTCTTTTTGCCGAGGCGCAATGACTTGCCCAGATACATCAGGCCGCCGCATTCCGCGTATACCGGGAGCCCTGCCTCTACCGCATCCAGAAGCGACCTGCGGAATGAATAGTTTTTGGCAAGCGCAATCGAATTGGTTTCCGGGAAGCCTCCGCCGATATAGAGGGCGTCGACGTCCGGAAGCCTCTTCTCAGTCAAGGCGCTGACTTCTACCAATCGCGCCCCCTTCCTCTCAAGCTCCTCGAAATTTTCCGGATAATAGAACTGGAAGGCAGAATCTCTGATGACCCCTATGGCAGGGCTTCCCGAGGAAATATGCGGCACCGGGACGGGCAGGCCGGCCCGCAGCCCCTTCCCCGGCGCACCCTCTGCGACCTTCCTCAGCCCTTCGAGATCAACGTACTTCCTGGCGACCTCCGCAGCAAGAGAAATCGCCTTTTCCACGTCCGGATGCTCCTGAAACGGCGTAAGGCCCATATGTCTTTCCGAGAGAAGGACATCACGGAGTTTGGGTATGGCGCCGAGGACAGGGACATCGCAGTAATTCCCGATGACCTCTCTGATGATTTTTTCATGCCTCGATCCCGCAACCTGGTTAAGCACCACCCCCTTTATTGCGACCTTGCTGTCGAACTTTCGCATGCCCAGCAGCATCGCACCCACGGTCCTCGTCGCCTTTGTGCAGTCGACAATGAGGACCACCGGGGATTTAAGGGCCTTGGAGAGTTCGGCGGTACTGAAGGTGCCTGCGGCGTCCATTCCATCGTACAGGCCCCTGTTCCCTTCTATAACTGCAACGTCAGCATCCCCGAAATGCGCGACGAAGGAGGCGCGGATTTTCTCGTTTCCTGTCAGGAAGGGGTCCAGATTAAAGCAGAGGCGGCCTGCTGCCGCGGAGAGCCAGCCAGCGTCAATATAGTCAGGCCCTTTTTTGAAAGGCGCTACCGCCAATCCTTTGTCTCTCCATGCGGCGATCAGCCCGAGCGACAGCGTAGTCTTCCCGGATCCGCCCTTCAGACCGGCGATGATAATCCTCGGGAACGATCTTTTCATTGCTCTTTCTCTCTCCTGATTTAGATTTGGGCAACAGTCGTAAGTTGAAGGCTTTATTAATATTGCCTCAACCGAGAAAGGATTATCAAATAAAATAGCCCCACGGGGATCACTGTGAAGCGAGGAGGGGATAGCAGATGCAGAGGGGCCTAGGGCCCCTCTGTTATGCACAAACGGAGTAAATTCTTACTTTATGAGACCTTTTTCTCTCAGGTATTCTTCGCTCGGGATTTCGACTGAGCTGGCGCCGCCGCCGTAGGAATACATGAGCCTTCCCACATCGATCATCGCCCTCATCGCCTTTTTGACATCATCAGGCGGCACGTTCTGCTCTGCGGAAACACCCTTAATAATATCTTTCTCTTTCAGCTTCTTTTTACCTTTTGCGGCCTGGCAGAAGGCAAATATTTTTTCTTGAAGTTCAGCTGTTTCCATACACCTTACCCCCGTGTTGAACGATATTTTTAATAATGGGGCGGCTCGCCAAGGCGAGCCGCCTCGTTCTCATTATACCACTACCACTTGAAGGTTGAAGCGGTCCTCATCGTGTCTCTCATAAACGTGAAGTCGTCGATCGACTGGAATGTGAAGTCGATGCCGGTAAGAGAGAAGAACCTCTCCCAGCCGATCCTCTCGATCCACTCGCCCAGCCTCTCATGTTTTCTTGCATGCGAGGCATACACTTCAACGATGTGCTTCACCGCGGCAACGACCTTGGGCCATCTCGGCGGCTCATTGGAGATGTAAGGGATAACGAGCTTGGAGAACTTAGGGTTTGACCTGAGGCTGTTGATCTTGCCGCCAACAACGATGGCGACTCCGTCACGCTCCGGGTTCTTGATGCTGATAGGCGGACATACTGTGAAGCAGTTGCCGCAATACATGCATTTATCAGGGTTGATCTTGACGCTCTTCTTTGCCGGATCGGGGCTTATCGCCCTGGTCGGGCAGGCGCCGATAACCGTCGGCAGCTCGCACATATTCTTGAATTTATCGTCGTCCACCACAGGCACCTTCGTATGGACCGCGACGATTGCGATATCGGAACAATGGACCGCGCCGCACATATTCACGCAGCAGGCCACCGCAAGGCGTAATTTGTTCGGAAGTCTCTTGGACTCGAAATACGGGAACAGCTCATCCATCATCGATTTCACGAGACCGGATGCGTCGGTCGCGGCACTGTGGCAGTGGACCCAGCCCTGGGTATGGACGACGTTCGTGATGCCGTAGCCTATACCGCCCATCTTGAAGCCGCGGGCTGTGAGGTCTTTCTTTATCGGCTCGAGGTTCTTTTCGTCCGAAACTAGAAACTCCACGTTGTTTCTTGTTGTAAAGCGGAGATGACCTCCGCAGAATTTCTCTGCCACGTCGCAAATCTCACGGATCGTGGCCGTTGATAAAATCCTCGGGGAAGCGACCCTAACCGTCCATAATTTATCGCCGCTTTCTGCCACATGGACCATGGTGCCGGGCGTAAGCACCTCATGATATTTCCATTTCCCGTAATTCTTGTCTATTACAGGCGGCATGAACTGCCTATAATGAGGTGGCCCTATGTCTGTTCTTCTCTGTGGTAATGCCATTTTATATCCTCCTTATAAGATAATATATTGGATGTTAGAACCTGTATTTGCCCGTCTTCTTTTCTTCGGCTTCCTTCGCCTTGTAGGCGGTGATATCAGCCTCGGTATAGAACATGAACGGATCTTTCCTCGGCTCCTTGATCTGCTGCGGCATAGGCGGTACGCCGATCGCCTCGAGGAATGACCTCATTCCCTTCATCTCAATCACCTCGCCGATTCTTTCCCTCGGTTTCGCATTATCATCCCACCAATCCCAGATCTTCCTGATCAGTTCTTTAAGCTCTGTATAAGGCGACTCGAGCTTGATGAACGGAATGATGACCCAGGAGAGAAGCGAACCGACGACAATAGGGGCCTTGCTTCCCATACAGATTGTCGCTCCCCTTTCGCCGCTCGGCCTCAACGCCTTTGTCATCTTTGATATGCAGTGCATGCACCTGCTGCATTCAGCATTATCTATCTTAAGTTCCTTTCCGTCGTAGCTCATGCACTGTGTAGGACACATACCGACGATTTCGGACATTATGTTCATGCCCTTCTTGGCATAATTCTGGACTTCTTTCTGGTCGATCAATATGTCGCCCTTCCAGGTCCCGATTATGGAGAAGTCCGAACGTGCGATGGAGGCGACGCAGTCACAGGCGCAGCCTGCTGCCTTTATCTTAAACTTGTAAGAAAACATCGGCCTGTGCAGCTCGTCCTGGAATTCCTGCGTTAAATTATAGACCAGGTCGAGGGTATCATAATTCGACCATTCGCAGCGGCCTGGCCCAACGCAGCAGCTCGGCGTCCTGAGGTCGGACCCTGAACCACCGAGGTCCCATCCGCGGGAGGAATACTCTGCGAATATCGTCTCGAGGGCATCGGTCTTCGTTCCGAGAAGAACGATATCGCCCGTGGAACCATGCATGTTGGTCAGGCCGCTCCCGTACTTATCCCAGATGTCACATATTTCCCTCAGTGCCTTGCTGGTATAAAAGAAACCGCTCGGCTGGTTCAATCTGACTGTGTGGAAATGCGCAACACCAGGAAATTCTTCCCCGAGTTCCGAATACCTTCCGATAATTCCACCACCATAGCCGAGGACACCGACAATTCCACCGTGCTTCCAGTAACCCATCTTCGTGGTGTAGCACTTCTCGAGATGTCCGACTGCATCGTTTGCCATCTCGTTGTTCTTGCCGGCCTTCTTCATCTCGGTGACGAAGCTCGGCCATGGACCTTTTTCCAACTGATCGATCAACGGCGTATTATACTTCTTCATCTAAATCCTCCTTCTATGGTAATTTTTTTCGAAGCCCAAAAAAATAAATTTGCAGGCGCTAAAAAGCTTAAAACACCTCATATCTAATGGTCAAATAAAATAAATTAATCTGTTAATCATAATTATTTATTCATCTATTACCGAAAAGATTAAATGCGGCCTCAAAAAATGGCTTGCCGGCCATTTTTCTTATTTACTTTTCCCCCTCGCCAAGTGCTATACTTATCGAGTTTTTATACTAAATGAATATAGGGCAGGGGGAAGGTATGCGCAGGTTGGCACTAGGTCTTTTTTTTCTGTTGATCACGACAGGTGTCGTGCTTGCACAGGAACTGCCGCTCGTCAGCAAGATCGAGATTCAGGGCCTGAAACGCATCGAAGAAGGGGCGATTAAGGCGAAAATTTCGCAGAAAATCGGGGAACCCGTCTCTGAAGACAAGATAAACGAAGATATCAAGGCAATCTTCAAGATGGGCTACTTTGACGACGTCAAGGTCGAGATTGAACCCTTCGAGGGAGGGGTCAAGCTTATCTATAACGTAAAGGAAAAACCGACGATCGTCAAAATTGACTTTCAGGGAAACAAAGAGATTGAAGACTCCAAGCTTAAGGAGAAGATCACCATAACTCCCGGCTCTATCGCCGACAGCGTGCTGATTCAGGACAATGCGCTCAAGCTCAAAAACTACTACGAAGAGGAAGGATATTGGCTTGCCAATGTGGTGCCCGTAATAAAAAAGTATTCCGCAAATGACGTAAGCCTTACCTATCAGATCGACGAAGGACCGAAGATAAAAATCAAAAAGATCATCTTCGAGGGAAACCATCGCATCTCTTCCTCCAAGATAAAGAAGGTGATGGAGACGAAGGAGTGGTGGCTCTTCTCATTCTTATCGTCGTCGGGCTATTTCAAGAAGGCGCAGATGAACACGGATGTTGAAAAGATAAAGAATCTTTACTTCGACAACGGCTATATCAAGGCGGCGGTCGCCGAACCCGAGATCTCGGTAGACAGGGAAAAGAAGGCCATGACCATCACCATAAGGGTATCGGAGGGAGATCAGTACAGGGTTTCC
>JAJYLU010000192.1 GCA_021787505.1 Nitrospirota bacterium
GGTGGGCGAAAGGAGCAGTCCCGAAATCATCACTAAGGTGCGCAAGGAGATTGGTGCCGACAAAGGGATCGCGAGACAATATGTGGGATACGTCTCCCTTCTTCTCAGGGGTGAGATGGGAAGGTCGTATTATACGAACAGGGAAGTGCTCGACGACATCATGACGAAGTTCCCGAACACGCTCATGCTTGCGTTGGGTGCCATGGTCATAGCTGTCCCGCCGGGCATACTGTTCGGCCTGATCGCTGCCCTGAAGAAGGGGAGATTCGCCGACCGGGTCATATCGGCATTTTCGATATCGCTTCTGAGTGTTCCGGTCTTCTGGTCGGGACTTTTACTCATGCTTCTCTTCGGGCTCGTCCTGAAGCTCCTGCCTCCGTCGGGCACCGGCGGTCTGCGGTACATGCTTCTTCCTGCGATAACGCTATCGCTCCCGGCCCTAGGTACCATCGCGCGGGTCACCCGCGTCTCTGTTCTCGATGTCGTTGACATGCCCTTCATCAGAACGGCTAGGGCGAAGGGAATTGCCTCTTCCCGCATAAAGGCGGTGCATATCCTAAAAAACGCGCTGATACCGGTAGTGACTGTCATAGGGCTTGATTTCGCCAGTTATTTAAACGGTGCGGTCCTTACCGAGACCATCTTCGGATGGGACGGTATCGGCAGGTTTACGATGGAGGGCATCATTAAGAGGGACTATCCGGTCATTATGGGATGCATCATCGTGGGGACAACGCTCTTCGTTATCAGCAATCTTGTCGTCGACATCCTCTATTACTATATCGACCCGCGCGTGAGGATCCATGGGACTGACCGGTAAAATATCGGCCCTCTTTATATTATCCATTTTTTTGATTTCGGTGTTTTCTCCTTTCCTGTTGAATAAAGACCCCGATGCAATCGATCTCGACAGTCTTCGTATGCCGCCGTCACTCGGGCATCCCCTCGGCACAGACAACAAGGGAAGGGATATCCTGACGAGGGTGATCTACGGCGGCAGGATTTCAATCAGCGTTTCGGTGATTGCTGCTCTCCTCTCCATGGGTATCGGCCTTCTCGTGGGGCTTTTGTCGGGCTATGCGGGAGGAAAGGTCGACACGGTTTTTATGGCGGTCGTCGACCTGGTGCTTTCCTTTCCATCGCTCCTGCTTGCCATAGGGGTCTCCGTTCTGTTCCCCCCGGGAATTTATACGGTGATGATCGCGCTCTCGTCAGTCGGCTGGGCATCTTTTGCGCGGCTGATAAGAGGGCAGGTCTTAATGCTCAAAGAATCGCCATACATCGAGTCGGCACGCGCCATCGGGTGCAACAGCTGGAGGATCGTGTTTGTGCACCTTCTGCCGCAGTGTATGCCTCTTGCCCTTGTGATGACCGGCCTCAGGCTCGGTGGCTACATATTGACCGAGTCCGCGTTGAGTTTTCTCGGCCTCGGTGCGCAACCTCCCACTGCGACATGGGGTTCGATGATAAGCGCCAACAGGGCGTACATAAACTCCGCCCCCTGGATGGTGCTTTCGCCGGGGATCATGATAGCGGCTACTGCGCTTTGTTTCAACCTGCTCGGCGATTCACTGCGGGAGCGATACGGGATTAACCGGGAAGGGCGGGCCGGCTGAATATGGGCGGCCGTAGATCAGCGCAACCTGAGACGGCGAAGGATGAGCCCTGCGTATTTGTTCAGAAAATGGTGCCTCGGCAGAAAAGGAAGCAAGGGCTTTTTTCTTGTTCCGAGGTCTTCAAGAAGCGCCCTTATTTCGCTGTTGTCACCGGCGGAAAGCCCTTTTCTAAGGGCCGAGATCGCCTCGTCTTTTCTCTTGGCCCTGAGGTAGACCCTTGCAAGGTTGAGATAGTGTTCGGGCGTCTCCGGGTCGGCTTCGATCGCTCCCGCGCACAGCTTCAACGCCTCGGCAATCTGTCCTCTTTGCGCCGCGATGCAGTACCCGAGATACGACTGGATTTTCGGCGTCTTCTCGCGAAGATAGGCCTTTTCGAAACAGGCAAGGGCTCCGAGGGAGTTGGATTCACGCAGGAACTGAACGCCCTTATCAAAGAGTTCGTCGGAGAATGTCCTGTCGGTCATATCCTATTTAAAATACAAAAAGATTGCTGTGAATACAAGAGGAAAGAGACAGGGGGCGACGTTTACTTCACGATCTTCTTCAGATAGATCTCTTTTGCGATCTCCGGATCAAGCGCGACTGTCGTCTCATCTATCTGAAGGACACAAGAGGGTATTCGCTGCAGGAACTTAATGACACTTCCGGCAGTGATGCCGAGGGAGTTGAGTTTGCTGATTCTTGAAGGATCCGACGGGACGATAAAAGTGATCTTCCCTGTTGCGCCGACCTCGAATTCCGAAAGTCTTGTCACCACCGGTGCCACTTCCACCTTCAGTTTCTTGCAGCATTCTCCGCGTGGGATAGGTTTTCCATGGGGGCAGGTGGGAGGATGACCGAGAAAGATGCATACGCTCTCGGTCAGTTCTTCGCTTAAGATGTGTTCCATTTTGCAGGCGTCGTCCAGGACTGTATTTTCCGGCATCTCGAATACATCGGTAAAAAGACGCTCGGCCAGTCGTTGCCTTCTGATCAAGCCCCGCGCGATTTTTCGACCTTTCTCCGTAAGGTGTATGTCCCCCTCGGCGACGGCAGCCAATCCGTCTTCCTTCAAGGTTTCAATGAGGGAGGAGACATCGGCGTCGTCAGAACTGAGACTGAACCGGTCGACTTCCCTGTGGCCTTCCTCCTCGAGCACCCACAGCAGTTCCAAGGCTTCATCTATTCTCTCTTTATCTGTGATCATGCCCATGAGATTAATTATATTTTAAAGACGTGAATAACTCAAATACAAATTCGCATTCCTGTCCTTCAGAATAAATCTATCGTCTTAACTTTATTGTACGACTTTCTGTGGATGGCGCAGGGGCCGTGAAGCGCCAGCATCGCAAGATGCTCTCGCGTGCAGTATCCCTTGTGCTTATTGAAGTTGTACTGAGGGTAGGTCTCGTGGTATCTCAGCATAATCGCGTCCCTCACATACTTGGCGACGATTGAGGCGGCGGCCACGCATGCGCTCTTGGATTCGGCCTTGACAGGAGAAGTCTGCTCGATCGGAACGGATGGGAGGGCGACTGCATCGATAATCAACAGGTCCGGCACCACGTTCAGATCACGTATGGCAAGTGTCATCGCCTGTTTCGTTGCCCGCAAAATGTTCAACTGGTCTATTTCATCGTGCTCGACTACCCCGACCCCGATCGCTCCGGCCAGGCAAAGCACATCGTGGAAGAGTCCCTCCCTCTCCTTTTCAGGGACTTTCTTGGAATCACGGAGCCCCTTTATTCTCGCGGAGGGAGGTAAAACGACTGCTGCGGCGACTACAGGGCCCGCAAGGGGGCCCCTTCCTGCTTCGTCAATTCCGGCGATGACCGCAAAGCCCCTTTGCCTCCAGGACTCGTCATGCCGGTATAAATCCATCGCAACGAGTTTATCCCGCCAGTGACGATTCTTTTTCCTTTATCTTTGCGGCCTTACCTTTTTTCTCTCTCAGATAATACAATTTTGCCTGCCGGACGTGACCTCTCTTCATCACCTCTATGCGGTCCACAGCCGGCGAACAGACGGGAAATATCCTTTCGACGCCTACACCGAAGGAGACCTTTCTTACCATAAACATCGCCCTTGTCCCGCTGCCTTTCCTGCCTATCACAACACCCTGAAAAGGCTGGATCCTTTCCTTGTCGCCCTCTACCACCTTGACAAAGACCTTTACGGTATCTCCGATACTGAACGCGCCGAGGTCCCTCTTGAAGCCTTCTTCAACTGCCCCCATCAAATTCATTACAGTTCCTCCTTTATCTCTTTTATAATATCTTCATCTTCCGGCGTCGGAACATGCCTTTCTGCAAGTGCCGGCCTTCTTTCCATCGTCAGCTTCAGCGACTGTTTTTTTCTCCACCTCTCAATTTCGCGGTGATTGCCGGAAAGCAATACGTCGGGAACCCCAATGCCCCTGAAGTTTTCCGGCCTCGTATAATGCGGATAATCAAGGAGGCCGCACGAAAAAGAGTCTTCCTCAGAAGAACGGCTGTCTCCGAGAACACCCGGTATCAATCTGGCGACGGCATCTATTATAACCAAAGAGGGCAGTTCTCCGCCAGTCAAAACGTAGTCGCCGATGGAAATTTCTTCATCGGCAAGGTGTTCGCTGACCCGCTCATCGATAGCTTCGTACCGGCCGCAAAGAAATACTATTTCCACCTGTTCGCGCGACATCTCGAGCGCCCTTTCCTGCCCGAACAATCGGCCCTTCGGACTCAGGAGAATGATCTTCCTCTCTTCCTTGCTGGGCCAGCGTTCCTCCACAATGGTGAAAAAAGGCTCCGGCTTCATCACCATCCCTGCTCCGCCGCCATAAGGGTAATCGTCAACGGTCTTGTGTTTGTCGGTAGTATAGTCGCGAAGATTATGAACGGCAACGCTGATAATGCCTTTTTGGATGGCCCTTTTTATAATACTTGCACCCAGATAGGCCTGAACCATCTCGGGGAAGATCGTGACGATACTGAACTTCATTTTTCAGTCAAACAATCCTTCCATATCTCGCAGGATGATCTTTTTCTCGTCCAGGAGGACCTTTACGATAAACTCTCTCACCGCCGGAATGAGATACTCCTTTTCGTCCCGGCGGATGACATAGACGTCATGAGCCCGGGTCTGCAGTATGTCGATGACCTTGCCTACCTCATCACCTCCGGTTGTAATTGCCGTAAGGCCGATAATTTCCTCCTGAAGGAACTCGTCCTCGTCCAGCGACAACGAAGCGGCAGGAACCGCGATCATGGCCCCCCTTAATGATGACGCCATATTCATGTCCGTAATGTCGTAACAGGAAAAAATGAAATACCTGCCCATATGCCGCAGTGAGCGTATCGTGCATTGTCGGACCTCGCTGGGGGTGCACAGATACACAGGCTTCTCGGGGGCA
>JAJYLU010000193.1 GCA_021787505.1 Nitrospirota bacterium
ACGAGCATGTCCTGAAGCTCCCTCCCGACGCTGGCCCTCCACCAGCCGGCATTCGTATCGTTGGTGAACCTCAGGACCCCCACCCTCGGCTTTCCGCTCGCAAAACTGCTGGAGACAAAGACGAGACTGACGCACAGCAAGACAACGAACTTCAGGAATTTCATCTGTTCCTCCTCTCCCCGAAAAGCCCCGAAGCTTTTCGCGGTGTAACGTTATTTATGGGTAAAATACCCGCGCACTTATATCAGGCTGGGCGCACTACTCCTTTTATCGGAATAATTGCGAGAAAAGTTGAATGGGAAAGCGCCCGTGTCATTGTATTCTGTACTCCATGAAAGTTTAGTCCGCCGTCTCTCTGTATGTCAATACAAAGTTTCTGCTCCGACTGTGGCCTCTCCGAGGGTCCGAGATTATTGGCCCGCCGGTAAAATCGTGAATAAATCGGATGAGGTTGCAGAAATGCCGTTCTCATGCGACACTTGGAATAAGATCGAAAAAGAGGGGTCTTAATATGGCAGAGCAGGACTTTGCATATATCATCGTGGGCGGCGGCCTGGCGGGGGCATCCGCCGTGGAGGGCATAAGGGAAATGGACGGGAGTGGCTCCGTGCTGCTGATCGGCAATGAAAACCACCTCCCCTATCACCGCCCGCCGTTGTCAAAGCAGTTATGGCTCGGCAAGAAGCAAGTCGGGGAGATATTAATCCATGACCGGCAGTTCTATGAAAAAAGCAATGTGACGCTTTCACTCGTTACCGAAGTGGCCGGGATCGAGCCGGACAAGAAGACCGTGCGGTCCGCCGCCGGGGAGACGTATCATTTCGGGAAACTGCTCCTTGCGACTGGAGGCATGCCGCGGAGGCTGTCGGTCCCGGGGAGTGATCTCGATGGGATCTGCTACTACCGCTTTCTTGATGATTATCTGCGCATGAGAAAGGACGCAGTAGAAGGCAAGTCTGCGCTCGTTGTCGGCGGCGGGTTCATCGGTTCCGAGATAGCCGCTGCTCTGGTTGCTAACAAGGTTGCGGTGACGATGATATTTCCTGAGGCGTACCTCTGCAACAGGGTCTTCCCCGAATCTCTCGGGATCGCGATCCAAAACAGCTATATCGGCCGTGGCGTGACTGTTTTAGCAGGCGACAGGCCGCAATCCTTCGAAAAAAGAGACGACTTTTTTGTTACCGCTACGGATAAGGGCAGGCGTATCGAATCGGACCTGCTGATCGTCGGCATCGGGATCGTGCCATCCGCCGCCCTTGCGAAGGATGCCGGGCTCCGGACGGATAGCGGCATCGTGGTGGACGAGTATCTCCGGACCTCCCATCCGGACATCTACGCTGCCGGCGACAATGCGGTTTTCCCCTATCAGGCGCTGGGGCGGCAGATGAGGGTGGAGCATTGGGACAACGCGTTGAATCAGGGGAAACAGGCCGGCAGGAACATGGCCGGGGCCGGAGAGGCGTTTACCTATATGCCTTATTTCTTTTCGGACCTTTTCGAATTCGGATACGAAGCGGTGGGAGAAGTCAGCACCGAACTCGAAACGTTCGCGGACTGGCAGAAGGAAAACGATACCGGGGTCATCTATTATCTGAAAGACCGGAAGGTGAGGGGGGTGATGATGTGCAACGTATGGGAGAAGGTCGAGGCGGCACGTGCGCTCATCCGCAGGGGCGAAAAAGTGACGCCCGAAGGCCTGCACGGGGTGATCCGATGACGGAACGGGAAAATGCGGGAGCTGCATCCCGCGGAGGCGTGGTCCGGCTTGCGGCCGGCGAGATAGAGAAGATGATACGCGGTGTCCCCGACTGGACCCTCAGGGAGGGTGCGATCGAGAGGGAATTTCATTTCAGTAACTTCCGGAGTGCCATTGAGTTCGTCGACAAAGTTGCCGGCCTGGCCGAAGAGGAGGAGCATCATCCGGATATCTTCGTCTTCTACAACAAGGTACGCCTCGTCCTTTCGACCCATAAGGTAGGCGGGCTTTCACGGAAGGACTTTGTACTGGCGGAGAAGATAGAACGGTTGGCATACCGGGAAACGTGATCATGGAAGAAAAGACGGGCAGTATTTTCTCCCGGCGGTGATGAGAGGTAACCAATGGCGCAGAAGATGTTAGAGGGAAAGACGGCGCTTGTGACCGGTGGGGCCAAAAGGATAGGCCGCGCTACCGTGCTCGCTCTGGGCGCTGAGGGCGTCGACATCGTTGTCCACGACCACCAGTCGCTTCAAGGGGAATGCGAGAAACTCTGCGGTGAACTCGAAGTGTTCGGCGTGAAGTCGTGGATCGTGCCGGCGGACTTTGCGGACCCCTCCGGTTATCAGTCGCTCGTCGGACGTGCATTCGAGGCATCCGGCCGGCTCGACATCCTCATCAACAGCGCGTCTGTCTTCAGTCCCGACACGCTCGCGCATGCGAACTTCGACGATGTGGTGCGGCAGATGCAGATAAACGCCTGGGCGCCCTTCGTCCTCAGTCGTGAGTTTGCCCGGCGCGCCGGCAATGGGAAGATCGTCAATATCCTCGATACGAGGATCGCTGGATTCGACTTCAAACACGTTTCTTACATTATGAGCAAGCATGCCCTTTACCTGCTCACGAGGATGACCGCGGTCGAGTTCTCCCCTAATATCTCCGTCAATTCGGTCGCCCCCGGCCTGATCCTTCCTCCCGATGGAAAGGACGAGAGCTATCTGGAGGCACTGGCTTCTACAGTACCGCTCAGGAGACACGGCGACCCCCGGGACGTCACGGATGCCGTACTCTTTTTACTGAAGAACAATTTCATAACCGGCCAGGTCATTTTCGTTGATGGAGGCCGCCACGTGATGGAGTATTGCCATGGACCGGATTCAGATCACTGATCTCGCTGTCCGCTGCATCATCGGCGTAGACGAAGCGGAGCGCAAGGAACGGCAGGACGTACGCATCAACCTGGAGATCGGCGCCGATCTTTCAGTCGCCTGCAGGAGCGACCGCTTCGAGGACACGGTGGATTACCGAGCAGTCAAGAAAGAGATCGTGCGCATGGTGGAAGGCTCGCACTACCATCTCGTGGAGGCTCTCGCCGAGGCGATCGCCGGTCTCTGCCTCGGCGTCCCTGGAGTGCGCGAGGTGAAGGTCCGCGTCGAGAAGCCCGGTGCGCTCCGTTTCGCCAGAAGCGCAGGCGTCGAAATCGTCCGAGTCCGCAGGGGATAAGACCTTGGCCAGGGCCTTCGTTAGCGTCGGATCGAACATCGACCCTTACAATAACGTGCGCAACGCCCTTCGGCTGCTCCGCCGTCACGCGCGTATTGCCGGCATCTCCACCGTCTATCTTACACCTGCGGAAGACAGACCGGAGCAGTCTGCCTACTATAACTGCGTCGTAGGCGTCGAGACGCAGCTTCCCGCCCTGCAGTTCAAGTCGTCGGTCCTCAGGCCGATAGAGGACGCGATGGGGCGCATACGCACTGAAGACAAATACGCGGCCCGGCCTATCGACCTCGACCTCATCATCTATGACGACATGGTGCTGGAAACGGAGGACCTCGAACTGCCCGCGCCGGAGATACGGACCAGGCCCTATGTCGCTATCCCTCTCCGGGAGCTCTTGCCGGGGCTCAGGCTTCCCGGTTCGGGTGAGACGATCGCGGATATCGCCGGAGCGCTTCCGAGGGGCAAGATGGAGCCGCTCGAACAGTATACCCGATTTTTGAGAAAGGAGCTTCTTGAAGATGAACATCCCGAAAGTTGAAGGCCTTATCATGGAACTGCTCGCTGAAATCGGTGAAGACCCGAAGCGGGAGGGTCTTCTGAACACCCCCGCCCGCATTGCCGCGGCGCTCGATTTCCTGACCTCGGGTTACCGGCAGGATGTCGAGGGGTTGATCCACGGCGCCTGCTTTTCGCAGGAAACGTCGAGCATGATCATCGTGCGCGACATCGAGGTCTACAGCCTCTGCGAGCACCACATGCTCCCTTTTTTCGGCCGCTGTCATATCGGCTACATACCACGGGGCACCATTTTCGGTATCAGCAAACTCGCGCGGCTGGTGGACATGTATGCGAGGAGGCTCCAGATCCAGGAGCGTCTGACCGAGCAGATAGCCTATGCGGTCCACGACTCGATTAGGGCGGACGGCGTCGGCGTGATGATCGAGGCGAGGCATCTCTGCATGATGATGAGGGGCGTCGAGAAACAGAATTCGATGATGGTGACGTCCTCGCTTCTAGGCGTCTTCCGCAGCAACCCTTCCACCCGCCAGGAGTTCCTCTCCCTTATCGGCAGACCGGGCACGCAAGCGGGGTGAAGAGAGATTGAATTGTTACCGAAAGACATCGATGCCGCTCTAGGCACTCCCTGTTTCCTGACAAGAAGTCTGTGCGCTTGTTCCTGTTAACAGTGGTTGCGATTTTTTTTTGTCAAAGGATGAGGAATTGGGAAGGTTGGTGGACGGTAAGGGATTCGAACCCTCGACCCCCACGTTGCGAACGTGGTGCTCTCCCAGCTGAGCTAACCGCCCTCATCCGTAATTATGCTCGCAGCAGCTATCGGATAGTAAAACAAAAAAAGGCGGTCCCCGTCAACGTGTCCTTGACAGTCTTTCCGGTAACTTCATATAATCATCTTTCCCAATATATAATTGAGAGTATACGACAGTGCGCCTGTAGCTCAGTTGGATAGAGCAACTGCCTTCTAAGCAGTAGGCCGTAGGTTCGAATCCTACCAGGCGCGCCAACCGATCCTCCGGATCGGGAGTAATCAGTGAAGAGTTATGAGTGACAGATGATAAGCCTGTTGAAGACGAATTGTTGATTCCGGCGGGTTGTTTGTTTTACTATTCACTATTCACTTTTTTACGGATAACTGTAGTCAATGGTGGGCGTAGTTCAACGGTTAGAGCACTGGACTGTGGCTCCAGGTGTTGGGGGTTCGAATCCCCTCGCCCACCCCAACAAAATTTGTTTGGCAAATTTTG
>JAJYLU010000194.1 GCA_021787505.1 Nitrospirota bacterium
ACCTCAGAGTTGCGCTTGTAGCGGAAGACGGCGAAATATTGAAAAAAATCAAGAAGCCGTCGAACGAACAGGTCATGAGTTCTATCATCGAATCCATCGGAGAGATCGGGCATGACGGAATTCGGGGGATAGGACTGGGGACCGCCGGACTCATCGACAGAGACAGCAAGCGCGTCTTCTTTTCCCCTAATCGTCGCGCAATTGAAGGTATCGATATCGCGGCTGAACTGCACGGGAAGTTCGGCGTCCCTGTCTTTCTGGAGAATGACGCGAACGCGGCCGCCCTGGGGGAGAAGATCAGCGGCGCCGGAAAAGGCTTCGGGACCTTTGTCCTCCTCACGCTTGGGACCGGCATCGGCGGGGGGATCATCTATAAAGGGAAACTGCTTGAGGAATCGGCTGAAATCGGGCATATGAGCATACAGGCCGACGCGGAAAAGTGTCCCTGCGGCAACATAGGGTGTCTCGACAACTACGCCTCTGCGAGGGCGATGATATCCAAGGCGGTCTCGATGCTCGAGAAGGGTACGGAGAGCCTGCTGAAGGAATGCTGCAAGGGGAGTATTTATAAGATCACCTCCGAAGACATATACAGGACTGCGCTCGAAGGCGACACGCTTTCCAGGGAGGTGCTGAAAGAGGCGGGGAAGTATCTGGGAGTCGGGCTTGCGAATATCATCAACATACTGAGTCCAGAGGCGATCATTCTGTCCGGCGGCCTTATTGGGGCCTGGAACATATACGTGCAGGAGGCGATAAAGGAAGCTTCCAGACGGGCCTTCAAAGACCTCTTCGATTCCGTAAAGATCATCCCTTCCTCACTCGGAGACAACGCGGGGATCATCGGTGCGGCCTGTCTCGTATTCAAGGAACTCTCCAGAGATTTTCCTCTGCCCTGAGACATGTCTAAAAACATACGCAATTTCTCTATTATCGCGCATATCGACCACGGGAAGTCCACGCTCGCAGACAGGCTCCTCGAGTACACCGGAGCGCTCAGTCCGCGCGAGATGACGGAGCAAGTCCTGGATTCCATGGACCTCGAGAGGGAGCGCGGCATCACGATAAAGGCGCACGCGGTCCGGCTTTCCTATAATGCCGATGACGGGAAGCAGTATATCCTTAATCTCATCGATACGCCCGGGCACGTCGACTTTTCCTATGAGGTTTCACGGAGTCTTGCCTCCTGCGAGGGGGCACTTCTTGTGGTCGACGCCACCCAGGGGGTGGAGGCGCAAACGCTCGCCAACGCCTATCTCGCCGTGGAGCACGACCTCGAAATCATCCCCGTAATCAATAAGATCGACCTGCCGAGCGCGGAACCGGAAAAGACCAAGGAGCAGATCGAGGACGCCATCGGTATCGACTGTTCCGAGGCGGTGCTGGCGAGTGCGAAGGAAGGGATAGGCACCCATGAGATACTCGAGGCGATCGTCAAAAAGATCCCGCCGCCTTCCGGGTCGGACGACAGGCCCCTGAAGGCGTTGATCTTTGATTCGTGGTTCGATAATTACCAGGGCGTTATCGTCCTCGTCAGGGTATTCGACGGCAAGGTGAGGCCGGGAAGGAAGATCAGGATGATGGCTACGGGGAATGTCTTCGAGGTCTCCCAGGTCGGGGTATTTACCCCCAAGATGGAGACGGCGGCGGAACTGCCTGCGGGAGAGGTAGGGTATATTATCGCCGGCATCAAGAGTGTGACCGATACCAAAATTGGAGATACCGCCACCGATGCCGACAACCCCGCCACCGAGCCCTGCCCGGGCTATAAAGACATCAAGCCGCTGGTGTTTTGCGGTTTCTATCCCACTTCGACACACCAGTATGAGAACCTGAGGGACGCGCTGAACAAACTCCGGCTGAACGACTCGTCTTTCAATTACGAGCCCGAGACTTCGCTTGCACTCGGATTCGGCTTCCGGTGCGGATTCCTCGGCCTGCTGCACATGGAGATCATACAGGAACGCTTGGAGCGGGAGTTTGACCTTTCTCTTTTGAGCACGGCGCCTACGGTTGTCTACAGGGTCACGAAAGCGGGCGGCGAGGTCATATATATCGAAAACCCGGCGCTTCTTCCCGATAAGTTCGAAAAGATAGAGGAGCCTTTCGTGGTCACCACGATCTTCGTCCCCAAGGACTTCATCGGCCCCGTCCTGGACCTCTGCCAGGAGAAAAGGGGCGTCCAGAAGAATTTCTCGTATATCGGCAAGGACAGGATAAAGGTCGAATACGAGCTTCCGCTGAACGAGATCCTCTGGGACTTCTACGACAGATTGAAGTCCCTGTCGAAGGGTTATGCGTCCATGGACTATGAGTTCCTCGGGTACCGCGAATCGGACCTCGTGAAGCTGAATATCCTCCTTAACGGCGAGCCTGTCGACGCCCTTTCCTTGATAGTTCACAGGGACAAGTCGTATTATAAGGGACGACAGCTGACCGAGAAGCTCAGGGAGATCATCCCGAGACAGATGTATGAGGTCGCGATTCAGGCGTCTGTCGGCAGCAAGATCATCGCCCGGGAGACGGTCAGGGCCCTGAGGAAAGACGTGATCGCCAAATGTTACGGCGGTGATATTACACGAAAGAGGAAGCTGCTCGAAAAACAGAAGGAGGGCAAGAAACGGATGAAGCAGGTGGGGAGGGTCGAACTTCCCCAGGAGGCCTTTCTTGCGGTTTTGAAGGTGAAATGAAGGCAAAGAAGAAGAAATCGAGCATACGGGAGACTATCGAAGCGATCGTAACCGCCTTTTTGATTGCGATTGTGATCAGGACATTTGTGATCCAGGCGTTTAAGATTCCCTCGGGGTCGATGATCCCGACGCTTTTGGTGGGAGACCATATCCTGGTGAATAAATTCCTTCTCGGGACCCCGGTCGATATTCCCTTTACGAACGTCAACCTTTTCCATATGCCGGGCCTGAGAAACCCCAAAAGGGGGGATGTCGTCGTATTTAAGTACCCGGAGGACCCCAAGAGGGACTTTATCAAAAGGGTAATAGGCATCGGCGGAGACGCAGTCATGGAAAAGGACAAGAATATATACGTAAACGGCCGCAGGCTTGTGGAGCCATATGTCCAGCACGTGGACAACGAGATCAAACCGGGCCAGTTCGACAGGAGGGACAATTTCGGCCCGATCGTTGTCCCGAAAGGGTCTGTCTTCGTGATGGGCGACAACAGGGACCAGAGCTATGACAGCAGGTACTGGGGCTTTGTCGATGATTCGGAGATCAAAGGCAAGGCGATTATCATTTATTGGTCCTGGGACAGCGACAAATCGTGGCCGCGATTTAACAGGATGGGGAAGCTGATACATTGAAAACAGGCAGCGAAAACCAGGGTTTTATCAAGGGCTTTTTCCTGCTGGCCCTTTTTGTCGGAGTGTCATTCCTGCTGATATCCTTCGGCAAGCCGTACTATCGCTACAACACGCTCCGATCACACACAAAAGATATTCTGATGATGGAGCTTGGGAATGTCGATACAATCAAGGAAAATGTGATGGCTGAGGCGGCCGAACTCCATGTGCCGCTGGAAGAGGAAAACCTTTCGGTTACCCAGCAGGGGCCGAATGGGAAGGTGATCAAGGTCAAGGCGACCTGGTCGGAAACGGTGAATTTCTGGGACTACTATCAGAAGAGGCTCGATTTCGACATGGAGGAGGAGTACTGATTGTTTACCGGCCTGGTGGCGGAGATGGGAGAGGTCCTCTCGCTCAAGAAGAGAGACAACGGAGCGAGGCTCTTCCTGGACGCGAAGTCTCTTGCTCCGAGTGCCAGACTAGGCGACAGCATCTCGGTGAACGGGGCCTGTCTCACCGTAGTCGAGATCAAAGGCGGGACGCTTGTCTTTGATCTCTCCGGCGAGACATTACGTTCGACAAACCTCGGCAGATTAACGACAGGGGCCGGAGTGAACCTTGAGCCTTCCTTGAGGCTCGATTCGAGACTTGGAGGCCATTTCGTGACCGGCCACATCGACGGAGTGGGAACGATCAGGACAAAAGCACGTACCGGGGACGCCTATAAGATTGTGATCGCAGCCGATGACGGCCTCACCGGATTTCTTGTGGAAAAAGGCTCGGTAGCAGTAGATGGGATCAGCCTCACGGTCGTGGACGTGCTGAAAGACGGCTTCTCGGTAGTGATCATCCCCCATACCGCATCCCTGACTACGATAGGATTCAAGGGGCCGGGCGAGACGGTGAACATTGAGGTTGATATTTTAGGCAAATATGTAGCAAAATTCCTGCAAAAGGGGAAGGATTCCCGCTTTATGCAGACCCTTTCAGGAGAGGGCTTTCTGTAATCCTCCCGGTCCCGAAATGGATGGTAAGGAGAATGTGAAATGGGCAGACATACATGCAACACGATAGATGAGGCGATCGAAGACCTGGCGAAAGGCAAGATGGTGATCCTGGTCGACGACGAAGACAGGGAAAATGAGGGCGACCTCTGCATGGCCGCTGAAAAGGTCACTCCAGAGGCGATTAATTTTATGGCCAAATACGGAAGGGGGCTTATATGCCTTTCACTTAGCCCCGAACGGATCAACGAACTGAAGCTCCCGATGATGACTGACGAGAATACCTCCTCGTTCGGCACCGCCTTTACGGTATCGATAGAGGCGAAGAAGGGTGTTACGACCGGTATCTCGGCGGCAGACCGTGCGACGACGATCCTGACCGCGATCAATCCGGCAATGAAGGCCGAAGATCTTGCGAGACCCGGGCATGTGTTTCCGCTAAGGGCGCGGCCGGGAGGAGTGCTGCAGAGGGCCGGCCAGACAGAAGGGTCCGTCGACCTTGCCCGTCTTGCCGGACTTTATCCGGCGGGGGTGATCTGCGAGATCATGAGCGACGACGGTACGATGGCGCGGATGCCCGAACTTCTGGAGTTTTCAAAAAAACACGACCTGAAGATCGTCACCATCAAAGACCTTAT
>JAJYLU010000195.1 GCA_021787505.1 Nitrospirota bacterium
CATACATGGAAGAGATAGGGGTAGATGTGAGGAGGATGAAAATGGCGGTCGGCTGCATGGTCATGGTCGATGCCGTTTCAAGCGGAGTCGTTTATTCATCCGATCCGGGGGGAGACAGGGACACCTTGCTGATCAGCTCAGCCTGGGGCCTGGGTGAATCTGTGGTGGAGGGGCAGACTGACGCGGACCTGTTTGCAATCAAGAAGAGGACCCTTCCGGAGATAGCGGATAAGAAGGCCGGTGCCAAGAAATCCATGATCGCCCGCCTCGGAGACGGGGGGACAGAGCGCATTGACACCCCCGATGATCTGAGCGGGAAGCTCAGTCTGACTGAAGAGCAGGCGGTTGAGCTTGCGCGGAGGGCGGTACTTATCGAAAATCATTTCAGAAAGCCCCAGGACATTGAATGGGCCATTGACCGCGACGGTAAGTTTTTTGTCCTCCAGTCGAGGCCGTTGAGAATCGATGATCATGAAGGGGCCGCTGCGGAGAAAGCGCCTGCTGCGGCAGGCGAAAAAATCCTGATGAAAATCGGAGGCACAGTTGTGCAGAAAGGGGCCGGCGCCGGGAGGGTCTTTATTCTCAAGCAGATGGATGAGCTTGACAGTTTTCCCAGGGGCGCCGTCCTTGTGGCCAGAAACGACTCTTCGGACTTTATACGGATCATGCCGTATGTATCGGCGATCATTACCGACATTGGAACGCCCACAAGCCATATGGCCGCCCTATGCCGGGAGTTCAGGGTGCCGACACTGGTCAATGCCGGCAGGGCAACACAGGTCTTGAGCCACGGACAGGATGTGACTGTGTATGCGGATGAAGACGGCACGATGACTGTTTACGACGGCATTGCAAGAGAACTCCTCGAAAGGGCCGGGGCCGACTCCAAGAGAATGGAAAACGTCTACGAGTTCAGGAAGAAGAGATATGTCCTCCGATACATCACTCCCCTAAACCTCGTCGACCCTCTGCTTGACAACTTCACCCCGGAGGCCTGCAAGACCGTGCATGACATATTGAGGTTCATCCATGAGAAATCCGTCGCCGAGCTTGTGGAGAGCGCCAGGGACGGCGGCGCCATCCTAAGAAAACATGCGGCGGTCAAACTGAAATTACCTATACCTACCGGCATCATGGTCATCGACATAGGGGGCGGCCTCGACCTTCCGGAGGGTCGGGACAGCGCGGACTTCGAACAGATTTCCTCCCTTCCCCTCAGGGCGATTGTCCGAGGTATGATGCACCCCGGCGTTTGGCGGTCCGAGGCCGTCTCCCTTCGGGCAAATGATTTCTTGACGAGTATGCTGAGGGCTACGGACATCGTCTCGGACAGCCGCAGTTTCATCGAAAACAACGTGGCTGTTGTGTCCAGGGAATACATGAACCTCAGTCTCAGGTTCGGATATCACTTTAACATGATAGATTGTTATTGCAGTGAGAACACCAGAAACAACCACATCTATTTTCGTTTTATGGGAGGGGCGACCGACATCTCAAAGCGTACGCGCCGTGTCCAGTTCATAGAGGCCGTCCTGAAAGAATACGGCTTTAACATTAAGACAAAAGGAGACCTTATCATCGCGAGGATCGCGGCCCTTCCGCAGGAAGAAATACAGGAACTACTCGACTCCATCGGCAGACTCATCGCATACACAAGGCAGTTGGACGCCGCGATGCATGACGATGCTTCGGTGGAGCGGTATACCAAGAATTTCCTGAACGGCACTTATGAATCGTGAATTTGCTTCGGCTAAGGATCCGCAAGGGCGAAGCGCCTTGTCAGTGCCTCTGCGTTTAATCCTGCCGTGCCCGTCATCGCTTCTTCGGAATTTCTCATTCCCATTTAATTAGAACCGTCCCCTTTGTTTCTCCTCGACCTGAAGATCACGATAGCAGAGATGGGTGAGGAAAGGCTGGCCTCCCGGATGGCAGCGCCTGAAGGGGGGCTGGGGATGCAGGTGGACAACGTAAGGCCCGAGTGGCAGAAGAAATTTGCTTTAAGAGAAGGGACCGGGGTTGTAGTGACAGGCGTTTCTCAGGACAGCCCAGCCGACGACGCAGGCCTCAAGGCGGGCGATGTGATAAAAGAGGTCAATAGAAAGTCGGTAAAAGACGTGAATGACTATCAGGAATATATGGGAAAAATCAAAAGTGGGCCGCCGGTCCTTTTATTAATAAAGAGAGGCGGCCGGACATTCTACGTATCAATAAAGATTTCGTAAGGTGTATAATACATAAATTCCACTTTTGAGGCATATATTCTTTCGAGGAGGAAAATGTCCGGACCCGTCTGCCTGAACTGAACGGCAGTGTTAGTCGTCACTTGATATAACCATGTCCAGATCCCTCCTTTTCGCCCTTGCCGTGGCCTTGTTCCTGTGCTTTTTCAGACTCGGCGCTGTGACCCTCTTCGACGTCGATGAGGCGGTATTTGCTCAGGCGACCAAAGAGATGGTAGTGAGCAACAACTGGATAACCCCCACGTACGACGGAGAGAACCGCTACGATAAGCCGATCCTCTTTTACTGGCTGATGGCGGCCTCTTACAAGATATTTGGAATAAACGAATTCGCCGCGAGGTTCCCCTCGGCGATCTCCGCTTTTTTGCTTTCCCTCGCTGTTTTCCTTTTCGCAAAACGCTTCGGCGGTGAACAAAGGGCTTTCTATGCGACCATCCCGCTGGTCCTTTCGCCCTACTTTCTGGTCTATTCCCACGCCGCGGTCACTGATATGGCGCTGACCCTGCTCATAACACTTTCACTCTTTTCATTTTATATTTCGGTGGCTGCGGAGGACGGCAGGCCCAGCGCTGAATCTCCCTTAAGAAAACCTGATAGATGCATATACGGGTTCTACGCATTCTCGGCCCTTGCCTTTCTCACAAAAGGTCTGATAGGGATACTCTTCCCCTTTGGGATTGCGCTTATCTTCGTCGTAATGGCCGGGGGTTTTTCAGGTATAAAGAAGGTCTTTCATCTGAAAGGCCTCGCTCTGTTTATCGTTATCTCGGCTCCGTGGTATATAGCTGAATTTGCGATAAACGGCAGGGAGTTTTTCGATCAGTTCATTATCAAGCACCACTTCAAGAGATACATGGACGTGATTTCGGGTCACAGCGGCCCCATATACTATTATTTCCCCGCCCTGATCGTCGGACTTATGCCGTGGATTTTCTTCCTGCCGGGAGGGATCAGAAAAATATTCAGCCGCAGCGGCGGGCGGCAGGCCGCTGACAAACCCTCCTTTATTTCCCGCTCGCCGCTTGGTTTATTCGCTCTCATATGGTTCTCTTTCATTTTTGTGTTTTTTTCTATTTCAACCACGAAGCTGCCCAATTATATCCTTCCCTCGGTTCCGGCGTTGTCTCTCCTCATTTCTTCCGGGATGACCGGGGAGGACAAGTGGCTCAGGTTTGAGAATATTTCTCTGGCTGCCATGATGATCTTGGCCGGCGTTGCCTCCCTGATTTCCCTCAAGTACCTTCATGAGCTCGGGATCTCCGGTGCCGGCTGGGTGGTCGCGGCGGCCCTTGCACTCTTCGCCATGGGGTCAGTGGGTCTCTCTGCCTTCTTTACAAAAAAGAGATTTTACGGTGCCCTGTCGCTCTTCATGCTTGTTTTTCTCACCCTGCTTTCCGTAAAGGCGACTCCTCTCGCAAGCGATTATCTCCAAAAGACGCTTTACCAATACAGCCTATATGCAAAGCAGCGGTTACACGATGATGAAAAGATTATCACCCTTGGTATAAACAACCCGAGCATTGTCTTCTATTCGGGGCACAGGGTCGTGAGAACCGGAAACATAAGGGATCTGACGCCCCTCTTGACTCAGGAGAAAAGACTGCTTATTATTTCAACAACAGAGGAGATTGAGATGTTACAGGGTCTGGGTTTCACTTTGTTGGAAAAGGACAGGAAATATGCGCTTCTTGAAAGACAATAAGATCATCGTCTCAGGGCTTTTGAGCGTGGCCGTCGTCGAACTGGTCCTTTTCCTTCATTTCGATACAGTCGTCGTGTTATGGGCAAGGGACCTTCATCGGATAGGCGGCGCGCATTCGATCCTTGATGTTGTGAACCCATTGATGAATGTCGTCTCCAACGGGGTGACTCTAATAATAGCGGCGTTCCTGCTTTATGCGATCGGACGGTATAAGAACCCGGGGCTTTACCCGTTCGGCAGGTCTCTGCTGATTGGTCTCCTGTCCGCCGGCATCTCGGTGCAGATCCTCAAGCACCTCATTGGAAGGGCAAGGCCGAGGTTGACCGATAATGTCATCTTCATCGGTCCGTCGCTGAAAAGCGGTTACGATTCATTCCCCTCGGGGCACAGCACCCTGGCGTTCTGCCTTGCCTATGTGGCATCGAAGTATTATCCGAGATACAGCGCAGCCTTTTACCTGTTTGCAATCACGGTAGCGCTCTACAGGATAGATTGTCTTGCTCACTTCCCCTCCGATGTCCTGGCCGGGGCGGTCGTAGGGGTTTCGGTCGCAAAGCTGACCCTTTCGAAGACGGCCGGTCGGACGGTGTCTGCGGAGTATCCGGGATGAGAGAGGAGGAAAAGTCACAGAAGGTCCGCAATCGTCGTGTCCATATGGCGAATGAGCGCACTTTCCTCTCCTGGATCAGGACCAGCATAGGCATCATGGCCTTCGGTTTCGTGGTGGAAAAGTTCGGTCTTTTCCTCAAACAGCTGCAGTTCCTCCTGGGGAACGAGGCGTCACTGCCGGCCCACGGGTATTCTTCGGTCCTCGGTATATTTCTGGTGGGACTCGGCACCTTGATGGGAGTGCTTGCGTTCATACGCTATAAAAAGGTCGAGAGACAGATTGACAAAGACACCTATCAGCCTTCCTTTATACTGGACGTATTACTCGCGATATCTGTCATTGCAGTAGGGATATTCCTGGCGATCTACCTTATCCACAGC
>JAJYLU010000196.1 GCA_021787505.1 Nitrospirota bacterium
CCGACACCTTCTTGCCCTTTAGGGAGGGCAGATATTTCGATATGTTTTCCTCATTCACCCCGAATTTTACGTAAACCGAAGGTGACTCCTTGTCGGCATACTCCACTTCCGCCTCCGCCAGTGCGGTCACGCAGGACGGGCACCAATGGACCGGTTTTTTCCCCTTGTACACGGCCCTGTTTTTTACGAACTTGAAGAACTCTCTCACGATCGAACCCTCGTACCCGAAAGACATGGTGAGATAGGGGTCGTCCCAGTCGCCGAAGACGCCGAGCCGCTTGAACTCCTCTCTCTGGATGTCGACAAACTTGGAGGCGTATTCCTTGCAAAGTGTCCTTTTTTCGACGATATCGATTTTGTCCTTCTTCTCGCCGAGGTTCTTGTCCACCTGAAGTTCTATCGGAAGTCCATGGCAGTCCCAGCCGGGCACGTAAGGGGCATACAGGCCTTTCATCGCGTGGTATTTCACGATGATGTCCTTCAAAATCTTGTTCAGGGCATGCCCCATGTGAATGTGCCCGTTTGCATAGGGGGGACCATCGTGGAGGATATATTGCTCGCCGGACTCTCTGCGGGTCTCAAGCATTATCCTGTAGATATCTTTGTCGGCCCAATATTTCAGCGTCTCCGGTTCACGCTGCGACAGACTCGCTTTCATCGGAAATGCAGTATGGGGAAGGTTCAGTGTGTCTTTGTAATCTTTGGCCATAACGTACAAATTACCATTACCCGCTTTTTGTTGTCAAGCAAAGCGACGCCAAAAGATCCGCCGGCAAGCAAAGACGGCGCTCATTTGCGCAAGGACAGCATGCTGATCCCGTACCCCCGCCGCGATGCTGAAAAAAAAAGAGGTATCCGGAAATAGATGCTATCCCCTTGCCTCGGCCTCCGCAGCTTCCTTTCGCGGTTTAATTATCCAGATGTTCCCGAATTCCTTCTCCTGGTATGCCCGCGCCAGTCCAAGTCGCAAAAGCTCGAGCAAGGCAAGGAACGTCACGATGAATTGAGTCCTCGTCGCCGTGTCCCTGAAGAGTTCCTCAAACCTGATGCTCTCCGTATTCTCAAGGAGATCTACGATCAGGAACATCTTGTCCTTTACCGTAAGCGTTTCCCTTGTAATCGTACGGACCCCCGGGGGCGCCGAGTCGAGCATCTTCTTGAAAGCGCCCAGCAAGTCGAACATATTCACGTCGAAGAGGGAGGGTTCGGAAAGCGCTTCGGCCGCTTCTTCCTCCTCCTTCGCCGGCTCTCTCGAGAAAACGAGCAGCGACTCCTCTTCCCTTTCCCTCAGGATGGACGCCGCATCCTTGTACGCGCGGTATTCCAAAAGTCTCTGCACGAGTTCGAGACGCGGGTCAACCTCTTCGATATCGGCCTCGTCTTTTTCTTCCGGAGGCAGCAGCATCCTCGACTTGATATGAATGAGCGTGGCAGCCATGACCAGAAACTCGCCCGCTATCTCAAGGTTCAGTTCCTTCATTATCTCTATGTAGTCAAGATACTGCCTCGTGATGAACGAGATCGGGATATCGTAAATATCTATCTTGTTTTCCCTGATGAGGTGGAGGAGCAGATCGAGAGGTCCCTCGAACGCAGGCAGTTTTATGTTATATAAGTCTTCCATGCAGGCACAAAATAATGCAGATATTTTACCAGATTGGGACAAAATTAACCCCATCGGCGCAGTCTCTTCCTGAGGACGGGACTTCTCCGCCCTCCGGGGGCCGTCCTGCTTCAGTACTATGGGAAAGAGTGGCCACAACCATAATGCAACGGCTACCGGGGCGCCAGCTCTTTGCAGCAATAAAGTCTATTTGATTAAACGACTAAAGAATTGTATGCTATGACATGCACGCGAGATACTGCCTGCTGTCCTCACTTCTTCTTCTGTCGATCTTCGCACAGCCCTCGTATGCCGCAATATCTCAATCGCTCTATTTCGACCAGGAGGGCAACCCGCTGTCGGAAGGTCCTGCTGCGGTCCCGTCTGATTCTTCGCGCACCTCGCTCTACTCTATTCCCCCGGGAGTAGTACTGAGGCGAGGCATCATCTATGAGTATTATCCTGTCAATGGAAAGTCCTTCTCCGAAATCGTAACGTCCGTGCAGGAGAACGGCCCGTATATCGCTGTGGCCAAGAGACGGGTGCCTACCAGGATGAAATGGCGCTTCGGGATCTCCTACGAATACGATTTTACTTCCGTCCTGGATGAGGAGGAAACAGCGGTTCATGTTTCGCTCGAAGTCAAAAACATCAAAGTCACCTACGGCATTTCTGTCACACTGCCATCCCTGATCGACAATACTTCGCTGAATCCTATCGAGAGAAATCTCTGGAAAAACCTCTTCCTGCGGCTCCTTGAGCACGAGTACGACCACGTCGATATCATCGAAGACAGCGCGACTGCGGAAGAGACAAAAAAGAGCCTGACCGAGATTAATTATCTTATTTTCGATTACAGCGACGGACTCGACATCGACAATACCATAGGTGCTTTCCTGAAAGACGAGGCCGCAAGGAACGCAAAGGAGATGTCCGGGCATATACGGGAGAGGCTAAACGAATACGACCGGCTGACCGATTTCGGAAATAAACATTCCCTGCGAGACTCTTTTTTCAGACCGGAGAAAAGATAGCCGAAATGCGTCGAGCCTGACTTCCCGCTACCGGCCGCCCTTCTTAAGCATTTGATCGGCTTTAGGTGAGACCTCCGGATCTATAAAATATGCCTCCGAGAAATATTTTCTGGCCTCCCCGAATCTTTTCAGTTTATACTCCGCATAACCCAGGAGATAATACGCTACCGGGTCGGGGATATCAGACACATATTTCTTGAGGGCAATCTCGGCCCTTCGGAAATCTCTGCTGCGGTAATACCTGATCCCTTTTTCGAAATCCTTATTCCCCGCAAACGACTGAGAAAACAGTATCAAAACAAGGACAAGAACAACGCCAGCAGACAGGGCTTTCATATCTCTTCCCCCTTCGAAACTCTGTATTTGCCGCCTTTCGAATTTAAATATATCATACCGTCCACGATAATGAAAGTAATTATTTCGAAGGGTTACCTTCCGAATATATGTTAAACAGCCTAAGAAAACGAGCACGGTTCAACGCATTTTAACAACAGTACATAGTCCTCTACAACAAGAACCGCTGAAGTAACGCAGAAGCCGACTCTATAAACAAAAAAGGCGGCCGGCAGATCCGGCCGCCCCTCTGAAAATGTATACTGAAATCTCTCTAGGCCACCACTGCCTTTTCGGCTTCCTTCAGCCAGAGGAGTCTCGACCCATTGACCGTCGATTTGTTGATATCATCAATGAATTTATCTCCGTCGATATCCAGGTCCTTGTCTCGTTTGAACGGGTTGAACGCCATCTTCACCTTAGTCTTCAGCGCCTTCTTCACGTCGGTGTCCTTCGCCTTCTTCAGGGAAGAGCCCAACGCAGCGGCAACGGCGACGAATATGTCTGAGGCCGGCATGACATCGCCCGCGGGTTCGAGCGCCTTTCTTACTTCCTTGATCCTTCCGAGATAGTCAACAATCGTGCCCTCCGATTCCAGCGCTGCTGTTGACGGCAGCACAATCTCCGCCTGCGTCGCCAGCTCCGTCATATGAGAGTTCTGGACGATCAGGAATTCCGTATCCGGCCTTTTGCCGACCGGCACCTCGCCGATCACGTAAAGGACCTTAGTACTGGACGAGACCATCTCCTTGAACTTTTTTCCTTCCGAAGTGAGCCCCATCAGTACCACGCCTTTGGCATTCGCCTCGAACGGGACGGACACTGCTTCTTCCTTAATGAGGGAGAGATTGGCGGCAGCCTTGTACAAAGAAGGCGCTGACAAGACCACAGGAGACTTTGCGGCGATGAAGAGGTCTGCTGCAGCCATTGCTGCATCCGAAGGGTCGACATGAGCCAGGGCCGAGATCATCTCTTTCGGGGCTTTCACGCCTTTCGAGATGACGGCCTGGGCGAGCTGTTCTATCATCTTCACTTCGTCGCCTTTAAGTACGGCGCTTGCGGCAGATGCAATCCTCGGTTCGCCCGAATTGATAACCAAGAGCTTTGCGCCTCCCTCACTCATTCTCTTTCTGATAACTGCATCCAGAGCGGGGAGAACTCTCGCCCACTGGTCAGGCGCAGTGCCGACGAGAACGAACAGGTCCGCGTCCTCGAGATCGGCCGTTCCGCTCCTCAGGGCGTCGTAATCGGAATAGAGCGTAACGGAAGAGTCATAATTTCTCGTCTTCACCACGTCTGCGGCGAGTTTCTTCAGTGCGAGGGCATCCTCGTTCAAAATGTTCGCGCTCGACACAAATGCGGCATCTCCACCCGCCGCCTTAAGCTTGTCCGCAACTATCGCAAGGGCGTCTTCCCAGGAGGTCTCCTTGAGCTCTCCGTCGACCCTTTTCATCGGCGTCCTCAGGCGCGTCTCGCTGGCGAGGCTGTCAAAACCGTATCTCCCTATCGCGCAGATGTACTTCTCCGCTATGCCTTCGGCGGCGGCAGAGTTTATCTTTATGACTTCGCCGTCCTTCGTGCTGACCGTTATGCCGCAGGCGTTGCCGCAGGAAAGGCAGACCGAATCGACTTTTTCGTATTCCCACTCTCTGCCCTTCCTCCAGCGGTCCGCTTCGAGAAGTGCATTGACGGGGCAGGCGTCCACACAGCTCCCGCAGAACGTGCAGCCCGATTCCTGCAGAGGCTTGTCTTGCGCAGTGACCACCTTCGCGCCGACACCTCTGCCTGAGAATTCGAGGACATTCGTACCCTGCGCCTTGCATACCCTGACGCACCTGCTGCAGAGGACGCAGTATTCGGGGTCCCTCTTTATGAAGGGGTTCGCCTCGTCGGTGGGGTATCCGAATTTCTTTCTCGTGAAGCTCGATTCCTTGATCTCGAAGTCATACGCGTACTGCTGA
>JAJYLU010000197.1 GCA_021787505.1 Nitrospirota bacterium
GCCGATGGCGGAGCCCTTTTGCCGGTATCTGCGCTCTATCCTGACCGGTTCCGCAAAACAATTAAAACTCAGGCACCACACGCGGGGCACGGTCGTGACGATCGAAGGGCCAAGATTTTCGACAAAGGCCGAGTCTCACATGTTCAGAAAGCTCGGCGCTGACGTGATCAACATGTCCACGGTGCCGGAGGTGGCACTGGCGAGGGAGGCGGGCATCTGCTACCAGACGATCGCGATGTCGACTGATTACGACTGCTGGAAAGAGGGTGAAGAACCCGTCACATGGGACATGATACTTACGATCATGAAGAAGAACGCAGACAACGTAAAGAAACTGATTATGGAGGCGATCGCAAAGATCGACAGATACGAATGCGAATGCCGCTGACAGGAGGAAACGCAATGCCGATCAAATCAAAGATAAGGACGATCCCGGACCATCCGAAAAAAGGTATCATGTTCCGGGACATCACGACGCTCATCAAGGACCCTGTGGGGTTCAGGCTGGTAATAGACAGTTTCACGCAGAGATATATCACGGCAGAGGTGGATTTCGACGTGATCGTAGGGATCGAATCGCGGGGTTTTATCATCGGGGGCGCGCTCTCCTATACCCTCGGCAAGGGGTTCGTTCCGGTCAGGAAAAAGGGCAAACTTCCAGCGGAGACTGTCAGCCACGAATACGCACTCGAATACGGCACCGATACGATCGAGATTCATAAGGACGCCCTCGTCAAGGGGGCGAAGGTGCTCCTTGTCGACGACCTCCTTGCGACCGGCGGGACTGCGCTTGCTGCTGCGGCATTGATCGAAAAACTCGGCGGAACGGTCTCAGAGATGGCATTTATCGTCAATCTCCCGGACGTGGGCGGCGAAAAGAGACTTGTCGAAAAAGGATATAAGCTCTTCGCGCTTACCGAGTTCGAAGGCGACTAAGACGCCTTTCAGTCCGGTCGTCTCCGTACTCTGCAGCAGTAACGCTGACGTTGCATAAAAGCCTGACAGGAACGCCTAAGAAGTCTCGTAATGACGACATGATTTTGTTTGTCTTTCACGTGGCCGCAGTTTTAAAGTCATTGAGCTTTCAGAAAAAGGCTGGCCTCTTGACAGGTCTGTAAGGTGTCGCGACAAGCTATTTGTCGGCGCTCCTGCCCGGCTTTGTAAAGATTTGTTTGAAAGGAGAGGCTAGCGTTATTTCAGCGTCGCGACGGTGACCCCGCCGCCGCCTTCCGCCGGTTCCCCTTTCCTGAAATTCTTTATCAGCGGATGTCCTTCGAGATGCTCACGGACTGCCTTGGCAAGCGCCCCTGTCCCGAACCCGTGGATGACGGTGACCTCGGCCAGTCCGGCGAGCGCTGCATGATTGAGAAAGGGTTCGAGTTTCGAGAGGGCCTCGTCTACCCTCAGACCCACGAGGTTGATCCTCGAAGAAAGCGCTTCCTCAGGCACTGCGGCCTGCGTCTCTCCTCCTCCGGCCAGGGACTTCCCCCTCCCGGCGCCTATGTCGGCCGCAGGGACTTCGATCTCTTTGCCGCCTGCCAGGACCCGTATTCGCCTTTCCTTTTTGTTGACTTTGCTCACTGAGGCATCATAGCCGAGCGACATGACGAATACGACATCGCCTTCCCTGATCTCGCCGAGCGGGAGCGGTCCGCTGTCGGCGATGTCATATTCCCTTAATTTTTCGGAGAGATCTCTCCGGACCTCTTCAACTTCCTTAATAATCTCGCGGCCCCTGGCCCTCTCGCTCCTCTTCAACTCCTCCATCAGGGAGTGCATACTTTTTTTTGCGTCAAGGACGATCCCGGCGGCCTCCTGATAGGCCTTTGCGAGAGCCTCTTTCCTCGCTGCCTCGGCCTCGGACAGCTTCCTGTCGGCCAGTCCCATCTTTTCCCGGAGGTCTATTCTCTCTCTTTCGATCTCTTCCACCCCTGATTCGTAAGCCTCTCTTTTCCTGTGCAGGTCATCGATGAGGTTGTCGAACTCAGTCTTGACTCCCCCGAGCATCGCCCTTGCGGAATCGATTATGCTTTCCGGAAGCCCGTACCTCCGCGCTGTCTCGATTGCGTGAGACTGCCCTGGCTCTCCTATTCGCAGCCGGTAAAGCGGCAGGAGCGTCTTCCGGTCGAACTCCATTGACGCGTTCAACATCCCCTCTGTCCTGTGGACAAAGCCCTTGATGTCGGAAAGATGGGTGGTTGCAAATACGAGGCCGCCGGTCTGCCGGAGCTCCTTCAGGACCGCGCAGGCCAGCGCCGCACCCTCATCCGGATCAGTGCCGGTGCCGAGTTCATCGATCAGGACGAGCGCCCCCGGACCTGCCGATTTGAGTATCGCCGAGATGTTCGAGATATGCGCCGAGAAGGTCGACAGGCTGTTCTCGATCGACTGTTCGTCCCCTATGTCGACGAGGATGCGTGTTGCAAGGGGGAAGGTCGAAGCAGAGGACGCCGGCACCGGCATGCCCGAGAGCGCCATCAGAAAGAGCAGCCCTATCGTCTTGATCGCGATTGTCTTGCCGCCTGCGTTCGAACCGGTGATCACCATAACGGTATTGTCGCCGCCCAGAGAAGCTTCCAGCGGTATCACCTCCTGCTTTTCGCGGGCCCTCTTAAGGGCAATCAGCAGCAGAGGGTGGCGGGCCCTAAGGAGAGTGACGCCGCCTGTCCCGGTCACCTGGGGGATCTCCATCCCCAGGGATACCGCAAAGTCGGCGATCGAGTTAAGGAGGTCGAGCTGGATTATGACGCCATACTCGGCGGCGATCCCGTCGGCCGATTCCCGTATCCTTGCGGAGATATTTCTAAGTATCCGTATCTCTTCGGCCTTCTGCTCGGCCACGAGGTTCTCGAGTTCGTTGGCGATATTGATGATCGCCAGCGGCTCCATGAAGGCGGTCTCCCCGGAGTTTGAGACATCGTGGACTACACCGGCAACCTGCCCCTTCGAGTCCATCCTGACCGGTATGACCCATCTGCCCGACCTCTTGGTGATGAAATCGTCCTGGAGGAAAACGGCGAGTTTTTCATCCCTGACCATCTCTTCGAGCCTTTTTAGGATCCTTGCCTCGAGCCTCCTTATCCGTTCCCGCAGGTCGGAGAGCAGGACGGACGCGCTGTCGAGGATATTGCCCTCGCTGTCGACGGAACGTTTGAGCAGCCGGAGGATATCAGGGAACCCGGTCAGTTCGAAGGTGAGTTCCTCTAAAAAGCGAAGGCCTTTTTTTTCATGGACCTGTTCCGATATGGTCTTCGCCATATCCAGCACCGGGACAAAACCGGCGAGCTCAAAGGCCTCGAGCACCGCGCCTTCGGGCCTCGTCTTTGCGATCAGCGGCGCGATATCAGGGAAAGAAGAGATCCGCAGGGGACCGCCCTCAGTGGACATTCTCAGGATCTCGCCGGTCAGTCCCTGCCGCCTGAGAATATCCTCCATTCTGTCAAAAGGGGCGATCTCGCGCACGGCACGCCTTGATGCGTCGCTGTGGGCATATCCCGCGACCAGTTCCAGAAGTTTCGGGAATTCGAGTGAGTTAAGGGAATTAGTGTCCATTATATATATTAAGGCATGAAAGATCGTTATCTGCTTATAATAATACAAAATTGCGTCATCTTTTTTGTTTTGGGCGGAGTTGAAGGTTCTTTCATTTATTATGGTGCCGGAGTAAGCGCCGTCCACAGGGGGGAAAAGGCGCGTAAACTTAGCACAGGGGATGATAATAAAAATTACTTATCAACCTATAGATAAATTTTTAGATAACCTCTTATTTCTAAATACAAAAAGGCTTGACAAACTTTTGCCCCTATGCTAATCTTCGTGAGTTTCTAAGCAAAAAATCTCATAACAAGAGGAGATAAGATGCTTGACATACACATTAACTGGCTCCTGATTTTGGCAGCTAATTTCCTCGGTCTGATGGTTGTCCTCAACATTATTCTGTACAAACCCCTCCTCAGGGTCTTCAAGGAAAGAGAAGACTCGACCAAGGGCGCCCTGAACGCCGCGAAAGAAATGGATGCGAAGAAAGAAGAAGGCATCGCCCGGATGAACAGGGAACTCATGGAGGCGAGGAAGAAGGCGAAGGGCGCGTTCGAAGGGTTGAGGAACGAAGGGCTCGGTGCACAGAAGCAGGCCCTTACGGATGCCGAGGCCAGCGCAGCCGGCATGCTCCAGAAGGCGAGGGAGGAACTGCAGGCCGAAGTCGGCAAGGCGAGACAGGCGCTGAGGGGAGATGTCGAAAAATTCTCCGACGAGATAGTCAGGAAGTTGGTAAAGGCATAATGAAAAACAGTCAAAAGTTAAACGTAAAAAGTAAAAAGTCTTTTGCGTTGTTCGCCATTTCACTTTTCACTTTTCACCTTTTACTGCTCGCTGCGGTCGCGTTCGCGCAGGAAGGCGGAGAGGCACCCCAGTCACTTTTCAAGGCCTATTTGTGGCCTATCATAAACTTCCTCGTCCTGGTCTTTCTTCTCGTCTATGCGATGAAGAAGGCGGACATCAAGGGATACTTCAAGAAGAGGACCGAGCTTATCGAGCAGAGTCTGAAGGAGGCCCGCGAGGCCAAGGAGCTTGCCCAGAAGGCCCTGGCCCAGGTCGAAGAGCGGCTTAGGGTGAAGGACACCGAGATCGGGGAGATCATCGCCTCGGCACGGGTTTCCGGGGAGAAGGAAAAGGCGAGGCTGTTGGAAGAAGGCGCCAAGCTGCAGGAGAAGATACTGGAGCAGGCGAGGACGAACATAGATTTTGAGGTTAAGCAGGCGAAGTCCGCGATCAAGAAGGAAGCCGCCGAACTCGCGATGGAACTCGCCGAGAAGAAGCTGAAAGAGAAACTCACCAAGGAAGAGCAGTTGAAACTGCTCGAGGAATCCGTTGCAAAGATAGAGGGCAAAAATTGAAACCGGTAAAACAGGCAAAGAAATACGCAAAGACAT
>JAJYLU010000198.1 GCA_021787505.1 Nitrospirota bacterium
CCTGGCTCGCTCTGTCGCAGCTCTGTCTTAGTGAGCTTGAGCTTGTACTCTCTCTTTTGGGGATGAATGTTCCCGAAAGGATGTAGCCGTAGGGGCATGGCATGCCATGCCCCTACGGTGGGACACCGCCTTCCGCCAATTCCTTAAGCTTCCGGAGACACATTTTCCCGCGCGAACGGGGCAGATGATGAGAAACCAAGAGTGCGGTTCCGTACAGGAAATTCCTGTTATTTCCGTATATCGCAATCTCATGTTTCATCAGCGTCCCGTCTTTCGATCCCCTGAGTTCAAAGACCTCCTGGAGATATCCGTGCGCCGGCAGGGCTCCTCCTTTCAGGTGGATCACCATCCTGACAGGCTTTTCATACTCCAGAATCTCACAAAGAAAGTTATTTGGCCCGGCACCGATTTCATACCGCATTCTGAAACGGGAATTGGCAGCCCACTTCCCCGGCGATACCGGAATGATCGTCCTCATCCGTTCGTTCCAGAGCACGATGAGCCTGGGATCGGTCAGAAAGGGCCAGACCGCTTCAGGGGGGACCGACAACTCAATCCTGCCTCTCAGGATCACGGCAATGTCCCCTTAGGTGGCATCAGCTTTCCCGCACCATCGCGTAGTGCGCCATTGGCCTGTTTGAGGAGACCGAATAACCTTTCCCGGAAATCCCTATCAGACCGACCGGAATATCGGCCGCAAAAAGCGCGATTCCGTCTCTGCATTCCGACTGTACATCTCCGTCTTCACAGAACCCGTCATACACTTTTTTCGCGAGCATCCGCCTTATGATCTCCTCACCTATTCCCGTGGCAGCGACCGCACCGGCCGGACCCGCGTAGAAACCGCAGCCGAGCATCGGGGTGTCCCCTACCCTTCCGACCAGCATAGGCACCGCGCCGCCCGTTGATGCCGCAACCGCGAAGACACCGTTTCCGTCGACCGCTACGGCGCCTATCGTGTCGCAGGAAAGTCCGCTGAAGAAAGATGGTCCGATATCCTTCCAGAGAGGGCTTATCTCCCCCAACCTTCCTTCTTTCAGGAGCGCGCTGACCTTCTCGTGCCTTTCCAGCGCCTCGGCCGATACTTCGTACAGCGCGGCAATCCCGATCTTTTTCGCAAATGCCTCGGCCCCCCTCCCAGCAAGCGCGACGTGCGGGGTACGCGTCACGCCGCGTGCGACCGCCACAGGGTTCTTCACGCCCCTTATGTTCATGACCATTCCCAAATTTCCAACGGAATCCATGACCGCGGCGTCCATCTCTACAGTCTTGCCGTCGATCCTGAGTACCGAGCCGCTTCCGGCGTTGAACCTCCCGTCGTCTTCCAGAATGCTGCAGGCCTCGACCACGGCATCCAGGGCAGGCTCGCCTCCCTCAAGAATCCTGAATGCGGCCAGGCATGCGGACTTACACCCGTCCGAGAGCTCTTCCGGCGAACCTGCTCCGCCATGGACGACGACCCCGAACTCAAGCCCCATAACGACGGCTACCCCTTCCGTTCGAAGGCCTTCCCGCCGATAGTCACGAAGAACACGGATGCCGCGACAATGACCAGAAGGTCTATGACGAACGGAAAATCAGGGCTCATCGGACCTTTTTCGAGCGGGAAGATGAGGTGTTTTAGCGCGTCGATGCCGAAGGTAAGGGGATTCACCTTCGTGCAATACTGGAGCACCGGGGGCATGACCTTGACCGGATACATCGCGCCTGAGAGAAAAAACATCGGCATCACGATAAAGTTCATGATGACGCTGAAGCTCTCGTAACTCTCATAAAAAGAGGCGAGCACTATCCCAAACGAAGAGAGAGCGAAGGCAAGGACCGCGCAGACAAAGACGATGCCGATAATCTCCAGCGGGCCTATGCGGAGACCGAGTAACGGAAAAAAGGCGAGGATGATCACCGACTGTATCGTCGACAGCAGCATCCCGCTCATCGCCTTTCCGATCACCACCGAAAACCTGGATATAGGCGCAACAAGGATCTCTTTCATGAAGCCGAACTCCTTGTCCCAGATGATGGATATCGAGGAGAAGATCGAGCTGAAAAGGATCGTCATCCCGAGTATGCCCGGGAATATGAACTGCATGTAGGAGACCCCCCGGCCCGTCGGCACGAGCCTCGACATGCCTCCTCCGACAAGAAAAAGCCATACCAGCGGTCTAGCGATCGTCGAGACAAGGCGGCTCCTCTCCCGGACGAACTTCTTGAACTCCCTTGCCACGATCACGTAAACGGCGTTAGCCTCTATCATGACGCCTCCTGTAGGACCGTACCGCTTCCTTGATATCGTCCCCCGCCGAGGCATACTCCTCGCGTATCTCCTTGCCGGTGAGTTTCAGGAAGACGTCGTTCAGCGTCGGCCTCTGCATCCTCACCGACAGGACCCTCTCGCCGATCTCACGAATGATGTCCGGGATGCAGGCCTCCCCCTTCAGCACGGAGATGAATATCTCGCCGTCCTTTTCGGACGCCTCGACACCGAAGAGCTCCCTGATCTGACCCGCCGCCTTCTTGTTGTCCGTAGTCTTAAGGTAGATCACATCCCCGCCCACGATCTTCTTCAGTTCTTGGGGAGTGCCCGAAGCGATGATCCTTCCCTTGTCGATGATCGCGATCTTGTCGCAGACCTCCGCCTCCTCCATATAGTGGGTGGTCATGAAGATCGTCACGTTATGTTTTTTCGGCAGGTCCGTGATGAATTCCCAGAGGTTCGACCTGCTCTGCGGGTCGAGGCCGAGCGTCGGCTCGTCGAGGAAGAGCACCTTCGGGCGGTGGATCAGCCCCCTCGCCACTTCGAGTCTCCGCTTCATTCCGCCCGAGAAGGTCTTGATGAGGTTGTCGGCCCTGTCGGACAGCTCGGCAAACGCCAGCGCTTCGTCCACCCTTTTCTTTCTCTCGGCCTTGTCGACATCGTAGAGATATGCGTGGAAGAGGAGATTTTCCCGTGCGGTCAGGTCCTTGTCGAGCGAACTGTCCTGAAAGACGATCCCGATAGACCGCCTCACCTCGGCCGACTCGGAATGGCAGTTATGGCCGTTGAGATATGCGGTCCCCGCAGTCGGCGCGAGCAGTGTGCAGAGAATGCTGATCGTCGTGGTCTTTCCGGCCCCGTTCGGACCGAGAAAGCCGAAGATCGTGTTCTCCTCGACTTCGAAGGAAATCCCGTCCACCGCGGTGATTGCGCCAAACTTCTTGACGAGACTGTCCACCCTGATGATCTGCATAGAAAAGTTTACCAGAAATAATCCTAAAAAAGAGCGATTGACCACGGAGACACCGAGTCACGGAGTTGAAAAGTGATAAAACTTCTAGACACAAGAACTTTCACTATCCGGGGTGTTTACTCAGTGTCTCTGCGCCTCCTTGGTACATTAACTGTTGTTTATATTGGAATGGGGGCAAGTTGCATTTTTTTGACCAAATGTCTTTAAATAATCATTCGGACAGAACGAGGAACAGAATATGAAAAGCAGGTTCAGGATAGATAAGACACACACCGAGATCGCGGCGAAATCTACGATCAAAAAGGCCCTCGCCTTTCTTAAGACGACGGACCTCGAGCCGCCGTACCTCCTGATCGACACAGCCATAGTGAAGAAGAAGGTGCGTGCCATCGGCAAGAACATCCGGAAGGCGAAGGTCTTCTACGCAGTCAAGGCAAACCCGGACATCGAGGTCCTCAAGCTGATAGACAGCCTCGGCCTGGGCTTCGAGATCGCCTCCGAAGGGGAACTCGGCATCCTCCTCTCTATCGGGGTAAAACCGTCGCGCATCATCACGAGCAATCCGATAAAGTCCTTCAGGTTCCTGCGTATGCTGGCGGAATGCAACCTGCCCTATTACGCCTTCGATTCAAAAGACGAGGTCAGGAAGCTCCGCGACTACGTCCCCGGCTGCAATGTGTACGTAAGACTCTCGGTCCCGAACGAAGGGGCGGAATGGCCGCTCAGCAAGAAGTTCGCCGTTGAACTCGATGAGGCTGAAGAACTGCTCCTCTACGCAAAGAAGAAGGGGCTGAACCCCGTCGGCGTCACCTTTCATGTCGGCTCTCAATGCACTAACATCTACAACTGGAATTCAGCCCTCGACAAGGCGAAGATACTCTGGGACATGATGGAAGAAAGGGGGATCAGATTGTCGGTGCTGAACATCGGCGGCGGCTACCCGATACGCTATACGAAGAGCGTTGTGGACATCCCTTCAATCGACAAAAATGTCAACCACCTCATATACGAGAAATTCCCGAAGAACGTCAAAGTCTTCATCGAGCCCGGCAGGGCCGTCGTGGGAGATGCCGGCATCTTCGTATCGAGAGTAGCCGGAAAGGCCCGGCGGGGTGACGATGAATGGCTTTACATTGACGTTGGGGTGTTCAACGGGCTGATGGAGAGTGTAGGAGGGATAAAATACCGCTATATAGTCGAGGGGTCCACCATGGTGAAGAAATGGACCCTTGCCGGGCCGAGCTGCGACAGCTTCGACGTGATCGACAAGGACGTGCTCCTGCCGGAACCGCCGATAGGCGGCAGGATACTTATCCTTTCGAGCGGGGCATATACCATCTCTTATGCCTCTGAATTCAACGGTTTTTCGATCCCGAAGACTGTCCTTATTTAGGAGGAGATCATGATAAGATTTTTCGAGAAAGACCCCTACGCGCCGATACAGTATTCCTACGAGGTCTCGAAAGTCCTTTACCACAAGAGAAGCAAGTTCCAGGACATCATGGTCTTCGAAAACCCTTTCTTCGGAAAAGTGCTGGTGCTCGACGGCGTCGTTCAGATCACCGAGCGGGACGAATTCTTTTATCATGAAATGCTCGTCCATGTCGTCATGAACGCACATCCGGACCCCAGGAAGGTGATCGTAATCGGCGGCGGCGACGGCGGCACGGTGCGTGAGG
>JAJYLU010000199.1 GCA_021787505.1 Nitrospirota bacterium
TCCCCGGAGACCCACGTACTTGTGCCATCCGAGCGTTGCTCCGGCCTCGACCGCAAGCCTGGTTTCAACCGCCGGCGGCAGGACTTTGTTCCGGTAGGCCTCCGGCTGGGCCTCGAAGAACTCGAAGCATGCCATGTTGACGACCCTTGCCTTTACGCCGGCCTGTCCGAGCGTTTCTGCCGCGGCCAGCGCGATATGGATTTCGGAACCGGCTGAGAGGAGAATGATGTCGGGCGTACCTTTCGGGTCCGAGAGTATGTAGCCCCCTTTCAGGACGCCGTCGGCCGACGCATATTTTTTTCTGTCCAGTACCGGCAGGTTCTGGCGGGTTAGGATAAGCGCGTACGGCCTGCTGCTGTCGCCGATGGCTGCCCTCCACGCAGCGGCCGTTTCGTTCGCGTCGGCCGGACGTATCACCGCCAGATTCGGCATTGCCCGCAGGGCCGTGAGCTGCTCTATCGGCTGGTGAGTGGGGCCGTCTTCGCCGAGGCCTATCGAATCGTGCGTGAGCACATAGACCACGTGCTGTTGCATGAGCGCCGACAGCCGTATCGCCGGTTTCATATAATCCGCGAAGACGAAGAACGTGCCGCCGTAAGGGATAAGCATCTTGCTGAGCGCCATGCCGTTTAAGGCGGCACCCATCGCGTGTTCCCTCACTCCGAAGTGGATGTTCCTGCCGCCCTTAACAACGCCCATGTCGGGATATTTTTTCAGATAGGTGTTGTTGGAAGGCGCCAGATCCGCCGACCCGCCTATCAGCTGCGGCAGGACATCGGCGATCGCGTTCAGGACTTTGCCCGATGCGCTTCTCGTGGCGACCGGGCCGTCCGAAGGGCTGAACACCGGTACTTTCTGCTCCCATCCTTCCGGCAATCTGCCGGCCGAAAGATCGTCCCATCTCCTGCCGAGCTCCGGATATTTTCTTCCGTATCTGGCGGTGAGCGCGTTCCACGCCTTCTCTTCCTGTTTGCCTCTCTGCACCGCCTTTTTCAGATGCGACGCCACGGCCTTCGGAATGCAGAATTTCCTGTTCGGGGGACAGCTGAGATTTTTCTTGGTAAGGCGGAGTTCTTCGTCGCCGAGGGGCGAGCCATGGACACCCGGCGTGTCCTGTTTATTCGGGCTCCCGAACCCTATATTCGTCCGCACAATGACAAGAGATGGTTTGTTCTTCTCCTTCTTCGCCTTCTTTATCGCTTCTGCTATCTGAGCGATGTCATTGCCTGCTGCACGGAGGACCTGCCAGCCATAGGCATCGAACCTTTTCCCGACGTTCTCCGTAAAGGTCAGTTGCGTAGGACCTTCGATCGTAATCTTGTTGTCGGAGTAAAGATAGATCAGGTTGCCGAGTTTCAGATGTCCCGCGAGCGATGCTGCTTCAGAGGCGACGCCTTCCATGAGGTCTCCGTCGGAGATGATGCCGTACACATGGTAATCAACGACCGGAAAGCCGGGCTTATTGAACATTTCGGCAAGATATTTTTCGGCGATCGCCATTCCTACTCCCGTCGCGAAGCCCTGTCCCAGGGGTCCTGTCGTTGTTTCGATGCCTTTTCCCGGGCTGTACTCGGGATGCCCCGGCGTCGGGCTTTCCCACTGCCTGAAATTTTTTATGTCGTCGAGCGAGATTTCATAGCCGGTGAGGTGGAGGAGGCTGTAGAGGAGGGCCGACCCGTGGCCGGCCGAAAGAACGAACCTGTCGCGGTTATGCCAAAAAGGATTTTTCGGGTTATGTCTGAGGAACTTCGACCAGAGCGCGTATGCCATCGGAGCGTCGCCCATCGGCATCCCGGGATGTCCCGAATTTGCCTTCTGCACGGCATCTGCCGCGAGCATCCTTATCGTATTGACAGAGAGTTCATCGATATTCGTCTTCACCTGGTCGCCTCCGGTTCGCAAAAAATTATGAAACTTTTATTGAAAAAATTCCCCTTTCAGGCAGAGTATCTTAACACAATCCGCAATTTCATGTCCCGGACCGTATGCCGAACCTACCGCCCTTTTTCTCCGGCCGGGAAGCGTCCCCTAATTGCAATTTTGAATGCCCCTAAACTTATGGCTACATGCTGACAAAAACCTTCTCTTTCCGTTAATCTAGAAATCATGAGTTGGGCGGAAATAGCACGGGCAACGGGGGACGGGCCGTGCTGATGTGCTGCATTACTCGCTGAATGAATTATGTTCAAAGATAATCCGGCAAGAAGTATTTTGATCATCGCTGTCGCATCGGTGTTAATCCTTGCGGCATATAATCTTTTTTTCGTTTTTCCGTCATTTACCAATTTACTGACAGAGGCCTCAGAGGATAATTCGGAACGCATAGCGGCCCACCTGAAGAACAGATTGCTTTCGGGAGATATCCAGCTCACGAGAGGGTCTTTGCCCGATTCTTTTAAGAGGGAAGCCGAACTTCTGAAGAACGATTTCGGCTTGATGAAAATATTGTTTTTTTCGGCTTCGGGAGAAACCGTATATTCAAGCGACCCTTCCGACATAGGAAAGGTAATCGATGAAAAATTTTTTTATGATGTTGTGGCGAAGGGGATTATCTATAAAGAGTTTGTGAAGAAGAATACGCGGTCGGTCAGCGGTCAGCTGGTAAATGCAGATGTCGTGGAAACATATATGCCGGTAATGAGAAGCGGTAAGTTTGTCGGCGCCAGTGAAGTGTATATGGACATCACGGGGGCAAAAGCAAAAAGCGACAGACTGCTCGTGACAGCCTTTTCGGCACTCTTTTTCCTGGTATGTGGTCTTATCGCCGCCGTCGTGATGACCTCCAGGGGGGCGCGGAAGAGCGATATCGCCCGCAGGAAGGCGGAGGAGGCGCTGAAGGAGAGCGAAAACTTCCTGCAAACGATTATTGATACCGAGCCGGATTGTGTCAAGCTTCTTTCCCGGGACGGGAAGTTGATGCGCATGAACCCTGCGGGCCTTGAGATGGTTGAGGCCGACTCGTTTGAACAGGTGAAGGGCCGGCCCGTCTACCCTTTGATTGTTGCGGAATATCGAGAGGCCTTCCAGTCGCTGACGGAAAAAACTTTCGAGGGCAAGCCGGGGACAGCGGAGTTCGAGATGGTCGGTTTGAAGGGGGGACGGAGCTGGCTGGCGACCCACGCGGTTCCGGTCCGCAATGAGAAGGGAGAAATAATCGCCTCACTCGGAATCACCAGAAACATCACGGAGCGCAAGCGCGCGGAGGGACTCATCAGGGCGTCTCTCAGGGAAAAGGAGATACTTCTCAAGGAGATCCATCATCGGGTGAAGAACAATCTGCAGATTGTGGCCAGCATGCTCGAGCTTCAGGCGGGGCAGATACAAGATAAGGAAGTGCGGATTTTATTCGATGAAAGCCAAAGACGTATCGAAACTATGTCTCTCATACACGAGAAATTGTATCGCGCAAGGGACCTGTCCAGAATTGATTTCAAGGAATATGTTGAAGAACTGGCTGCCAACTTGACGGCCCTGACCGGGCACAGAGCGGAACAGATAGAACTGGAGACGCTCATAGAAGGGGTTTTTCTTGATATCAATTCCGGAATCCCATGCGGGCTGATTATCAATGAGCTCGTTTTTAATTCTCTCCGGCACGCCTTCCCGGATGGAAGGAAGGGCCGGCTGACGATACACATGCACGAGGATGATGATGGGAGCATTACCCTTAGTGTGCGCGACAACGGTATTGGCCTTCCTGAGGACCTTGATTTCAGGAACGCGCCGTCGCTTGGCTTGCAGTTAGTGATTTCCCTGGTAACCCAGCTCAGTGGGATTATAGAACATGATGGAAGTAACGGGACTGCTTTTAAGATTAATTTCCGCAGAAACAATGTTGGGGAGGTTTAGGTCTTGGCAAATGAAAAGATACTGGTAGTCGAGGATGAAGGGATAGTCGTACTTCATATTAAGAAAACGCTTGAAAAGTTGGGATATGTGGTCGCCGACATCGCTTCCACCGGCGATGATGCCATCATGAAGGCGATGGAATGCCGGCCTGACCTTGTGCTGATGGATGTTGTCTTGAAGGGGGCCGTTGACGGCGTGGACGCGGCTGAGAAGATCCGCGCCCTTTTCGGTATTCCCGTGATATTACCTGACCGCCCACGCAGATGAAGCTACGGTCCAACGCGCCAAGGTGACCGAGCCATTCGGGTATATCGTCAAGCCTTTCAGGGCAAGAGATTTGTATATTTCGATAGAGTTTGCCCTCTATAGGTCCAAGATGGAAGCCGCCAGGAAATCGCTGACGGGTCAGCTTAAGGACGCCCGCGAGAAGATCAGGACTTTGCAGGGTCTGATCCCGGTGTGTGCATGGTGCAAAAAAGTCCGGAATGACAAGGGCTACTGGGAGCAAATCGAGAAATTCATTTCTGAAAATACCGGAGTCAATTTCTCCCACGGCATATGCCCGGAATGTGAGGGAAAAGTCGAAAAGACAGAGGGCGCTGATCGGCCGGGATAATTCCTTCATTGTCCCGAAGGCTGCCATTATGTGGCCCTGATCGCAATATAGTTGCGGTCTCTATGCCTATGCCCTTATCATGTGTTTTCACAAGTCGTTTGATCTTCCGGTGACCTGCTTCGTTTTTATTTTAGGGAATGCGCATTATTTTTTGACAGAGGCTCTTCCTTAATTTTATGCTTAACTATGGCTTCACGGTGGATCGAGTTAATGGTGACCTACGACGCCCTCGAGGCGGAGATGATCAAAGACCTTCTGGAAAGCGGAGGCATCGAGGCCGAGATACGATCGGCGAAGGTCACTCCTTATCCCGTCAATGTCGGGAGGATGGGGGAAGTGAAGATTCTGGTGAAGGAATCCGACAAGGCGGCTGCGGAAGAGCTGGTCAAAGGCATGAAGGATGGCGGATAAAAAAGGGGGTGTATGGTT
>JAJYLU010000200.1 GCA_021787505.1 Nitrospirota bacterium
ATTCAGGAATTTCGAATTGAAATATATAGAGGGCGGGATCCTTTTGGCCCTGACATCGGCCGGAAACGGTATGCCGCTCTCCCTCAGGATGTTTCCCGATTTTTGATCGATCAGACGGCGTAAGGATAGAATCCGTCTCCCTGCACGGGATATCCGGCCGCAACCGCAATTGTTTTTCTTCAGATGATGAGTTAACATTTACCTAAGGGACGGACGATGATCGAAAAGAGAAAACATCCGAGATATGTCGTTGAGGGCATGGGCGTCTATGCAAGGACCATATTCAACACGGAGGTCGAGATACTGGACATAAGCGTTAGCGGAGGCTCTGTGCGAGGGACAAAGAGGTTCGTTATCGGCAGTGAATACACTTTTAAGTTTGAGCACAAGTCGTCGGCCATATCTCTTAAGGGTGTTATAGTATGGGAGAAACTGTCCGGCACGAGGAAGATAAAGGAGGGTGAGGCAATGCCCATTTATACGGCCGGCATCGAATTCAGGAATGGGATTGACGACAAAAGAATGGAGACTATCAAGGATATGCTCGTCGACAAAGTGAAAGAGCGCAAACTGGGCGGCATGAAGATCAAGATTCAGCCTCCCGAAAAGGCGGTCCTCAGCTATCTGGAGACCTGTCGGGTCAGGGATGTGAGCCTCGGCGGCATAAGGATAGAGACGGAGCAGGAACCCTCTGTGGATACGATATTCCACCTGGAGCTGATCCTTGCGGAAGAAGAGCAGCCCATTAATTGTAAAGGCAGGATCGCTTTTTATAATGAGTCCCGGGAAGAGAAACGGCTGCGATTCAGCGCCGGAGTCGAGTTTATGGATATGTCCGATAAAGACAGGTCGAGACTCGGCCGGTTTATTGAGATATTGCCTGCCGATATCGGGGAAATGCCGTCCTACGGACTATAACGTCAATTTCAAGAACGCACTGACCTCCCGGAGCGCGGCCCGAAGATCTTTTCGCGTCATCTGCTCTTCCGGCTGACTGTCGGGACCCTGTTCACTGATATGTGGTATTATTAAAACCCATGAAGAAGATACTTATCGTCGATACGCTTAGTGCGCTTATTGAAAAGAGAAAGAGCATCCTTTCGAGGTCCGATTTCAAAATCCTGACCGCCGTATCCGGAGAAGAAGCCGTCAGGCTTCACCGCGAAGAGAAAGTCGATCTTATCCTGACGGAACTCGATATGCCGGTGATGAGCGGCGACATCCTCTGCTCGAGAATGAGAAGGGACCCGGAACTAAAGAGAGTTTCGGTAGTCATCATATGCTCCCATAAAGAGTCGGACATCAGGAGGTGCATGGCCTGCGGGGCAAACGCCTATATAACAAGACCGGTAAACCCCCAGGAGCTCTTTCAAAAAGTGAGTGAACTGCTGAACGTTCCCGAGAGATTGAGTATGCGTCTTCTTATAAAAGTTACTGTTAAGGGAAAGTTCAGGGGCAGTTCGTTCTTCGCCACTTCGAAAAATATCAGCGCCACCGGCATCCTTATCGAAACGGACAAGGCCTTCGAAAAAGGGGACCTTATAACTTGCAGTTTCTTCCTCGGCGCAGACCAGATAGAATCGGACGGGGAAGTTGTGCGGGCGGCAAGAAAATCACAGGACCACTTCAATTATGGCGTGAAATTCACGGGAATGGATCCCGCCTCAAAGACCAGGATTGAACAGTATGTGGACAGGCTCCTGAAAAGATAGGTCACCGCTTTTTCTTCTCAGGGAAAGCGCTTACCTACGGCATCCCCAACGCCTCCTTAGTTATCCTCTCGGCTGTCTCAAAGACGGCCCTTTTGCCTTCCGCTGTCCTTGCCTCAATATAGAACCGCACCTTGGGCTCTGTGCCCGAAGGCCTTATCATAAGCCACGAGCCGTCATCGAAAACGAGCTTGGTGCCGTCGACCGTGATGACATCTTTCACAGTACGCTGCGAGCTCCCGACAAAAAGGCATGTCCCTTTCCCATATTTCCCCCTGATGACCGAGAGCCTTTTTATGAGAGGCTCTCCGACAAGGGAGCGATCTACCGAAATCCCTGAGCGGTCGGGATAGTAGTGCCCGAATTCGTCCATGATATCCCCGAGGTATCCACTCAGGCTCTTGCCGGTCACGGCCATCATTTCTATTGCAAGGAAGAGTCCGAAAAGCGCATCTTTTTCGAGCGTGTGATTATACCCCGATATCCCGTCCGATTCCTCGAAGGCGACGACGGCCCTTTCGCCGGATGTCCTCAGGAGATAAGGTCTGAAGTTCTTGAACCCCACTTTGGTTTCCTTTACCGGAGCGCCAAGCCTTTCAGCTATCGCGTTGACAAGGTTGCTGGTTCCCACGGATTTTGCAACGACGCCGGTAATCTTTTTGTGCACGCGGAGGAAATGGAAAGCCATCGCGCCGAAGTAATTCATCGGTATCTGCATAGTCCCGTCCGCGAAACGTATGCGGTCTCCGTCCGGGTCCATGATCACCCCCAATTTGAGCGCGGCCTTTGCCTCTCTCAGTACCTTTTCCACGCCCGCCATGTTCCTTTCCGAGGGCTCAGGGGCTATCCCGCCAAAGAGGAAATCATCCTCTGTCCTCAGATACACGATCTTTTCGCTCTCTCCGAGCACCCTCCTGACCCGTCCGCGCGTCGCCCCATGGACATTGTCGATGCATATGATCGCGTCACTCCCGGCGAGAAAGTCGCTTATCCGTCCGAGGTCTATGGTTTCTCTGTCTTTTATGAACTGTATATAAGGGGAGGTAAGGTCCACCTTTTCCCCGTGCCCGGGAGATGACGGCAAAATAATCGACTTATCCATCATCCGGTTGGCTATCTCCTCTATCCTCGTTGTGATCTCGGAGCCCGCAGGGCCGCCGTCGGACGGATTGAATTTAAACCCGGCGTAATTCGCCGGATTATGGGAAGGAGTGAGGTTTATGGAACATGCGGCTTGCAGCATTTCGATGCCGGCTGAAAACTCGGGAGTCGTCGCCTCACCGGCATACCATGTCCTGATCCCTTCCCTTTGGAGAAGCCCAATCACTTCTCCCGCAAAGTCAGGACCGAGAAACCTGTTGTCGTGCCCGACTATGACGCCGCGTTTTCTTATCTCGTCAAAACCGGAAACCCCCATGGCCTCCATGACGGGGCGGTCGCCTTCTTTGAACATCTCGATGATTGCAGAGGCAACAATCCGCACGTTGTTGAATGTAAAGTCGACGCCGATCTCGCCCCGCCACCCCGAGGTCCCGAATATGATCTTTCCAGGCGAAGGATTTTCACGGGCGAATTTTTCAATGAGCGGCAGCAGCCCCCTGTTCTTTGAAACGTCCGAGAGAATGGTCTTCCAGCATGCGGAGGCATTCTCAAATCCCTGGGCCATTTCATTTCCTCCTGAGGAACTCTGAACTGTGAAAATTATAGCACTTCCCTATGGCGACTGCCATAAGAACCGAAGTTACAATAATATGTTTTTATGGCCGGATTCAAAATTTATGGCAATTTAGTATTATTAAAGAGTATTTGTCTGATATGAAAAAACTCGCCATAACTATAGGGGACCCGGGCGGCATCGGACCTGAAATTGCTGCTAAGGCGGTTTCGGCAATGTCCGAGAAATGTCTTTCTGTTGTCATCGGGGACGTGTCTGTAATGAGAGAAGCAGTCGGGATGATTAGGTCTCCGCTGAAGATAAAGACTATTGAGGATGCCGATGGAATCTTTCCCTCGCCAGGCATACTTTGGTGTTATGACACAAAGACGCCGGGACCCTTTGCGAGGGGCAAGCCGGATGCGGCAAACGGCGCGGCATGCGTGACCTCAATCAAAAAGGCTGCCGGACTTGCCGTAGACAGGAAGGTCGATGCCGTTGTCACTGCGCCCATCTCAAAGGAAGCCCTGAAGCTTGGCGGCTTTCACTGGCCGGGCCATACAGAGATGCTTGCCGAATTCACCGGGACTAAAGAATTCGCCATGATGCTCGCGGGGGGACCGCTAAAAGTCATCCTTGTGACGATACATGCGGCCTTAAAAGATGTACCCGGCATGGTGACTAAGGAAAATGTCTTGCGGACTATTCGCCTTGCCGGGAGGGCCTGCGCCATGCTGGGTCTGAAGAAACCGAAGATCGCTGTGGCAGGGCTGAATCCTCACGCCGGCGAATCGGGCATATTCGGAACAGAGGAGACAGAGGCAATTGCGCCTGCCATTGATGCCGCGAAGAAAGAGGGAATCGCCGCCGAAGGTCCGTTACCGCCGGATATAATTTTTCATAAAGCATACAAAAGGGATTTTGATATCGTTGTTTGCATGTATCACGACCAGGGTTTGATCCCCTTGAAGATGATCGCCTTTGACAGGGGTGTGAATGTGACTGTGGGCCTGCCGATCATCCGGACGTCTCCCGATCACGGCACGGCATATGATATAGCCTGCAAAGGGATTGCCAATCCGTCCAGCATGATAGAAGCGATGAAGCTGGCGACAAAACTAAAGTTGACTCAATGAGTATCGGGATACAATGCAAGCAGCTTCGCGATCAATTTGCTTCTGCGATTGACCCCGATTTTTTCAAATGCATCTTGCAGATGGTCCTTTGCGGTCTGCTCGCTAATAAAAAGCTTTTCGGCGATTTCGCGGTTCGATAGCCCTCGAATGACTAAAATGACTATCTCTCTCTGCCTTTTGGTCAGCCCAAAATCGGCAAGTTTGGACACAAGCCCGCACTCCGGAGACGCAGTGTGTTCAAGATGAATGATCTTCTGCATCAGGCTCTTTCCCTCAAACTCCGTTGTTACTTTGTACCTATCGCCTGTTTCGGTTGTGAACTCGCGGGATGCAATGAGCTCGCCGGAGATATCTTTTGAATGGCCCTTCAATATCTTTTTTGCATTTTCGTCCA
>JAJYLU010000201.1 GCA_021787505.1 Nitrospirota bacterium
CCGTTGATGATGCCGTATACCGCCTTTATCCTGTTGGCGACGAGCCCTTCCCTGACGACCTTGATGATCGGGATCCCGCCGGCAACAGAGGCCTCAAAGCCGATTTCGACCTTGTGTTTGGCAGCCGCCCTGAAGATCTCTGCTCCGTGGGTCGCCAGGAGCGCCTTGTTTGCGGTAACGACATGTTTCCCCTTGCTGATCGCCTTAAGGACCATCTCCTTAGCTATCGTCGTGCCGCCGATGAGTTCCACGATAATGTCGATATCAGGATCATCCAGCAGCTGGTCCGCGCTCGATGTAAGGACGCCTTTCGGCAGTATAAGCCCCCTGTCCCTCTTGATATCTATGTCCGCTATCTTTTTCAGATTGATGTCTATGCCTGTTCTTTCCCGGAGGAGAACCCTGTTGCCAAGGAGTATCCTTGCCGTTCCGGTGCCCACTGTTCCGAATCCTATAATTCCGACGTGTATCATCTGTTCAATACCCTCTTGATCCCGGCAGTGGCCTGCCGTATGCGGTGTTCGTTTTCGACAAGTGCAAATCTCACGAAGTTGTCCCCGCCCTCTCCGAACCCTATCCCGGGCGAGACCGCCACGCCGCCTTTCTTGATCAGGAGCTTGCAGAATTCGAGCGACCCCATCTTCTTGAACGGATCGGGGATCTCGGCCCAGGCGAACATCGTCGCCCTCGGCGGCTCTATCGGCCACCCCGCCTGTTTGAGCCCCTTCACGAGTACGTTCCTTCTGCGCTCGTACACCACTCTGATATCCTCAACGCAGTTCTGCGGTCCTCGCAAGGCCACGATGCTTGCGATCTGGATAGGCTGGAACATTCCGTAGTCGAGATAGCTCTTGATCTTGACCAGAGCGCCGACGATCTCCTTGCTGCCGCAGCAGAAGCCGACCCTCCATCCTGCCATAGAATAGCTCTTGGTCAGCGAGAAAAATTCCACCCCAACGTCTTTTGCGCCCGGCACCTGCAGAAAACTCGGGGCCTTGTAGTCATCGTAGACGAGGTCTGCATAGGCAAGATCGTGCAGGACGATGACCTTATGCTCCTTCGCGAAATCGACGATCTTTCTGAAGAAGTCGAGTCCGTCCACCACCTGGGTGGTTGGGTTGTGAGGGAAGTTGATGATCAGCATCTTCGGCCTCGGCCAGGTCGTTTTGAATGCCTTTTCCATCTCTTCAAAATAGTTAATGCCGGGGCCGATCGGCACGGTCCTCACCTCGCCGCCGGCTATGATCACGCTGTATGGATGGATAGGATAGGCAGGCGTCGGGGTCAGCACCACGTCTCCGGGGCCCACCGTCGCGAGCACGAGATGAGAGAGGCCTTCTTTGGATCCGATCGTCACCACCGTTTCGGATTCAGGGTCGAGGTCGACTTCGTATCTCCGCTTATACCATTCGCAGATCGCCATCCTCAGCTGGGTAATCCCCTTTGACGCGGAGTATCTGTGGTTCTTCGGCTTCCTGGCGGCTTCGACAAGCTTCTCCACGATGTGCTTCGGTGTGGCGCCGTCGGGGTTCCCCATGCCGAGGTCGATGATGTCATCGCCCTGCCGCCTAGCCTCCATTTTGAGGTTGTTCACGATCGCGAAAACGTAAGGCGGCAGCCTCTTGATCCTGTTGAACTCAAACATTCCTCTGTCTCCTCCTCAATACGGCCGCACGCTATGCGCCGGGGGCCGGGTTGAACATCTCTTCGGCGTTCATCGAACTTCTGACAAGCGGACCCGAAGCGACATAATGAAAACCCATATCAAGGGCCGCCGACCTTAGCTCTTCGAAGACCTCCGGTCTTACGTATTCTACCACAGGAATGTTTTTTACTGTGGGCCTGAGATACTGCCCGATCGTGATGATTTCACACCCGGCCTCTCTCAGTTGGCGCAACAACTCCAGCACCTCTTCCCTCGTTTCGCCGAGCCCCAGCATGAAACCGGACTTCGTGAAGATATCGGGCGCGATCAGTTTCGACTGACTCAGCACCGAGAGTGATCTCCGGAAGACGGCCTGGGGACGGACGACCGGATAGAGCCGTTCGACCGTCTCGACGTTGTGATTGAAAACATCGGGCCTTGCCGAAAGCACCGTCCCGAGCGCATCCCGGTCGCCCAGGAAATCCGGGGTGAGCACCTCGATCCTCGCAGAGGGAAGGACTCTCCTCACGGCGGTTATCGTCTTCGCGAAATGTTCGGCGCCGCCGTCGGGAAGGTCGTCCCTCGTGACCGAGGTGATTACGACATACCTGAGCCCCATCTCTTCCGAGGCGCGTGCGATGCGCTCCGGCTCTTCAGGATCGGGAGGTCCGGGCGGGGCGGAGTTCACCGCGCAGAAACCGCAGTTTCTCGTACAGTCCGACCCGAGTATCATGAAGGTGGCCGTCGGCTTGGAGAAGCATTCGCCCCTGTTGGGGCACCTCGCCTCTTCACAGACGGTCGAGAGCCCGTGCTTCCTCAAGATAAGCTTTGTCTCGTGGCTGTCGGTACGGCACCGGGTCCTTATCCAGTCAGGGAGTCTCTTCATCGTAATTAACCTTAGAAAAATCGGGGGCCTTTGTCAAATGCGGCCCGATGACCTATCCAAAAAAGTAAAGGCCCATCCCGTAATGGAATAGGCCCTTATCAAATATGAATGCGCCGCTTATATCTTTTCGACGTTAACCGCCTTGGGTCCTTTTGCTCCCTCTTCGATATCGAACTTGACCCTCTCCCCCTCCGCAAGGGTCTTGAACCCCTCACCTACGATCGAAGTATAATGGACGAAGATATCCTGACCGTTGTCCTGCTGGATAAATCCATATCCCTTCTTTTCGTTGAACCACTTGATCGTTCCTTCTGCTGACATACTGTCCTACATCCTCCTTTTTCCCTACCGGGCGAGCTGGTACCCGCCAAAACGGGTTACCATTATATACCACGCACCTTTTTTCTTTGTCAATGCACCTGCCGTTTTTTGAATAAGAGGTCAGGCACGCTGAAAGACCGCCGGAGTCGAGACTCCGTTAAGGACCATTGCAATTTCCTTTCTCATCCCGCCGGGATAACGGTCTTCCTTGAATACCCGCGACCCTGAGCGATAAAATCAAACCGCAGGGTCGCCAGGTCTTCTACCTGCAGCAACTCGGGCGGAGTCGGGGAGAATGTTGTGATGACCTTTATATATCCTTTGCACTTTTCGCATACCTCCACCCGGTATTTTTCACACTCCCCTTCGGTGTGCAGGTAAGCTAACGTTCTGTGGTCTTCGTTCCCGCAGTACGGGCACTGCAGCCTGCTGAACTGCCAGTCCGCACCGCACCGTCCGCATCGCAGGAACCTCACGAGATTGTTGTCCCTCAGTTCGGCGAGTATCGCCGACGCCCCGCATACAAAACATTCCCCCCTGTTCCATAAAATATCTTCGGCAAGGGGCGTCAATTGCCGCCGCCATTCGCGAAAGGCAGGTCTCAAGACGTATTCTGTCAGGGCCCATAACAGGCCGGAATCGAGATCCAGGCCGAGCGCCGTCGATGTCATCGCCCCCCTCTTTTCCGATACAGCCTGCGCAAGAAGCGCCCCCACGTCAAGCCTTTCTTTTTCAACTGACAAACGGATACTTCGCGCTGAAAAAGATGAGCCCTCCCCTACTCCGGCCTCTTCGAAGACACGGGCAAGCCTTATCATAAGCCCGCTTGCCGCCATTAGGTCAACGCCGAGTTGGACGTCGTATAAAAGCGGTAATCCCGACTGCAGTTTCCGCATGGCCTGCTCGCGGGTCAGCAAAACCGGCGTGACCGGCAGGTCGGCATCACGAAGAAGGGGCAAGAGGGATTCATAGAGCAGAGCGGCTTTGCAAAGTTCGGGATAGTCTTTCCTCAAGGCGCGCAGCCTCTGCGGTACAGGATCTGGAGTATCGGTATATTCGGCCTTCACCGGTCTACTGCAGCTGCCCCGCCTGAACAATCGCTATGCGGAGCATCGCCCCGCCGAACAATACGAGTACCGCGGCCAAGGCCGTCAGACTAACCCCGACAGCCCCGGGTCTGCGCCCGTACCAGTTAAGCCCAAGGGGCAGAAGGATCCCTATGACGACCGTGCCGCCCCAAAATATGAGACCGTAAAGTCCCTTTAACAGCGGCGCCGAGTACCGCCCCGCGACAACGATCATGGCCGCAATGAGGGCAAGTTCGAAAAACATCGCCACACGGTCGAAAACCTCCACCTCTTTAATAGCATCTCGCAAAGAAATCTTCTGCCATGCCATGACCAGGGCGATGGCTGCCGCACCGGTCGAGGCTGCCGATGCTATAAAGAGAGACCCGATCAGCGGATCGGTCGACGCCCACAAAGGCCGCGCAGTGATGTTCAGCAACACGCCTGTATAGCCGGCGACAAAGAACCCGAAGAAAGAGCCGATAACGGCATAGACCTTGTGAGGCACATGTCTGAAAAGGCCCTCGAGGGCCGGCGACTTCAGGCGGCCGTCGATAATCAGGTTATTAAGAAAGGAAAGAAGCGACATCCCTCCGAACACAAGCAGCGCCCAGGTCCCAACGGACAGCGGCGACGTGAAGTTCATATACGGTATGCCTTCCTTCGTATAGAAGAAGAGATGCCAGAACCGCTCCGGCCTGCCGAGGTCTGCGATAAGCAGAACCGGCGTAATGCAGATTAGCGGGAAAGCGAGGTAATAGGCGGTCCTGCTGATCTGACGGTGTTTGTCGCTTCCCAAGAGCTCAAGCAGCGAACCGATGAAGTATGCGCCCGCCGAGACCCCGCCAATGAAGAAATATATCGCGATATAGTACCACTCCCAGTGCGGCGCCTGCGTTTCAAAGCTCATAGCTTCACCTCCTCCTTTTTCTTTT
>JAJYLU010000202.1 GCA_021787505.1 Nitrospirota bacterium
TGCCGCCGGGAGGCTGGGGAAGTCCGCAAAGATAGTGATGCCGGTGACCGCGCCGATCGTCAAACAGGAAGCGACAGAGGGATACGGCGCCGAGGTCGTGCTATTCGGCGAGAGTTTCGCCGAGGCACTGGAGTATGCCCGGTCGCAAAAGGGTTATGAATTCATTCATGCCTTTGACGACGAAGGGATAATTGCGGGTCAGGGTACGGTCGGGATGGAAATCGCCGCGGATATGGCGGACGCGGACTGTGTTTTGGTTCCGGTCGGGGGCGGCGGCCTCATTGCCGGTGTCGCTGTTGCGATGAAGGCCCTGTCGCCGAAGACCAGGGTCATCGGGGTCCAGGCTGCTGCTGCGCCGTCGGCTTTCATCTCTTTTAACGAAAGGAAGATTTCCGGCCGGGCGCCGTTGCCGACGATCGCAGACGGGATCGCGGTCGGTCAGGTGGGTGAGAAGGCCTTCGGCATCATTGCCGGCAATGTGGATGACATGGTCCTGGTAGAAGAAGACGCGATTGCGATGTCTATTCTCTATTTTCTCGAGAGGAAGAAACTCGTGGTAGAGGGCGCAGGCGCCGTGCCTTTGGCGGCCTTGTTCGGGAACAGGGAGAGATTTTCCGGCAAAAAAGTCGTGCTCGTAATAAGCGGGGGCAATATCGACTTCACTCTTATCGACAGGATCATCCATAAAGGGCTTGTGACGAGCGGGAGGATAGGAGTGTTCGAGGTGACCGTGGACGACGTGCCGGGGAGGCTGCATACGCTGTCGGGGATTATCGCCGGCCGGCGGGGGAATATACTGAACGTGGTCCACGAAAGACTCGCCCCTGATCTGCCCGTGGTCAAGACGAAGGTCATCTTTACCGTTGAAACGAGAGGGAAGGGGCACCTCGACGAAATCCTCGCCGACCTGGCGGCACAGGGGTTTGAGTTCAAAAAGAGGAACGGGGCCTGACTGCCTGCCGTTCCCCCATTTTACCGGCCGCCCGAATGCGGCAATTTCCTTTTCGGGGCTTCGGATCATCGTTGACAAAGCCAACTGCTATGATAAGCTTTTAGCAGAGGGAGACGCCTGCATGGCGATGCGCGCGGTCCCTACCAATGCCAAAAGGAGGAGAAAACGATGCCTTATGTTGCAAAGGATTACAGCAAACTGATAGGGATGGCGGGATTCAGCGAAACGCTCCTGAAGAACCATTTTACCCTGTATCAGGGGTATGTGACGAACACGAACAAGGCGCTCGATATTTTGGACCAGATGCTGAAAGACGGCAAGACGGGTGTGCCCGAGTATGCCGAAGTCAAGAGGAGGCTTGGCTGGGAGTTCAACGGCATGAGGTTGCATGAGTATTATTTCGAAAATCTCGGCGGCAAGGCCCCCCTCGACAAGTACGGCCTTCTGGGCAAGCAGATGCAGTGCGATTTCGGCAGCTATGAGATGTGGGAGAAGGATTTCAGGGCAACAGGGTCGATGCGGGGCATCGGCTGGGCGGTGCTGTATCAGGACAGCATGAACCGGAGACTCTTCAACTTCTGGATAAACGAGCACGACGTTTCGCATCCCGCCGGGTGCGTGCCGATACTGATCATGGATGTATTTGAGCATGCCTTTATGATCGATTACGGACTGAAGAGGGCCGATTATATCGAGTCGTTCTTCAAGAACATCGACTGGGCGGCGGCCGGGTCGAGGGTGCTGGGAAAGGAGGAATAATGGCGATCATGGAAATTGGCGGCCGCCAGATCACTGTGGATGATGAGGGGTATCTTGTCAGCATGGACGACTGGAACGAAAAGATAGCATGCGCGCTCGCGGAGCAGGAGGGCATCGACGAACTGACGGATGACAGGATGGCGATCATCAGGTTCATGCGGGACTATTACAAACAGTACAACTACTTCCCGATCCTGGGGTCGGTCTGTCTTCATGTGCACCAGCCCGACAAGTGCGTGAAGCAGGAATTTATGCACCCTCTCAAGGCATGGAAGATCGCCGGACTTCCCAAGCCTCCCGATGTTGTTCTTGCCTATCTGAACTACGGCCAGGTGCCGACGTAGAATGTCGCAAGAAAAACCCCCTCAGCCCGGATGAGTTGAGGGGTTTTTCTTGTAAAGCATATTTCCGTTAGCAGGAACTCTTGCATTTGCAGGTCGTCGCACATTTCTTCGGGACCTTCCTTATCGTCATTGCCACACCGTCCTTTCGTAGGAGTATTGCGGCTTCACGCCGCCTATGTATCAATTATATCACACGCCGGATGGCTGTAAAGGGCGCAGCGGTAAAGGTCCCTGCCGAAGGGGCCTTCGAGGGTCTCCGCCCTGTATCTGCAGCCGCCCCTGCACTGCTCGATGTAGCGGCAGTCGCATCTTAGCGCGTCGAGCCTCACCGGCGGGATCCTTTTCCAGCATTCCCCAAGCCCGTCCCTGATCGTTCCCACGGAGCGGTCGGAATAGAACGTGCATTTTGAAACTGCTCCTGCTGCATTCACCGACATGAGATGGAGACCGCAGGCAAAGCCGGGAGTGCTCGCATGAAGTCCTTCTCCGCGGCCGTAGGCAAGATATTTCCCGCCTGTTTTCGGATCGACAAGGAAGTCCTTATTCAATTCCAGTCTCCCCGTCGTGCACGGCACGTCTACAGTCCAGTCTTTTACGCCGAGTTCGTCGAAGAGTCTCTGCATGGCGTCGAAGTCACAGAGGTCCTTCGCATGGACCATTGTGGAGACCGAGACATCGAGCCCCTCATCGCGGCAAGTTCTTATTGCATCGACCGCGGTCGAAAAAGATCCCTGCCCCCTGAGGGCATCATGGGCGTCTTCAAGTCCGTCGATGCTGATCTGGACCTCGTCCACCTTCAGTTGCGCAATTTTTCCCTTATCGAGGAGCGCGCCGTTAGTGAAGAGGATTTTCCTAAGGGAAAATTCAGGGAGCATTTCGTTCAGGTCCATAAATCCGCTGTGCAGAAGAGGTTCTCCGCCGGTGATCAGCACCCGCAGCCCCTGCATTGCCTCGAACTCCGAAAGGACGGCCCGTATCTCATTCAGGGACAGTTCGTCCGACCCGCTCTCACCGATGTAGCAGTGGCGGCACCTGAGGTTGCACTTGTCGGTGATCTGCAGCTCAAGATACCTGAGGGAAGGGACTGGCGACTTCAGGACGGCAGGCCGCCGCAAGGAGACCCTTTCCGTCGTCAGGATGCCTTCTTTCATGCAGTAGTCGATGAAAATGCCGGCCTCGGAAGGGCAACCCTCGGGCAGCGCGCAGTACTTCAGAAAGTCGAAGGCGTCTTCGTCGACTTCATAAAGTTCGTCCGCCCCGATATCGTATACCGATGGCGTTTCGAGCCATTTAAGCACGCATCTTTCGGACAGGAAATAAGGCATGCCTTATTTTACTGCGGGGAGGTGTTTGATTTAAAGGATAGGGGCATGGCATGCCCCTATCCTTCGCGTCACGGGGATAAAAGATCGTCATTTCATCCTCACCCTTTTGCAATTGCCCTCTTCGGAGAGATACTATTAATCATGACGCTCGAACAAAGTCTCTGCCGGCGTTTCTGCTTTTATTACAAGCCGTCGAGGCGCGAGGAACTCGCCTGCGGAGGATACCGCATGGTGGAACGCATGATCCTGCATGGGAAGAAGATCTCGTTCGAAAGGTCGGGAAAAGCGTTTGGCGCAGAGACCGCCGATGCCCTCGAAGAGGCTTTGTGCCGGAGTTGCCCCTTTTTTGCGTACGACTGCGACTTCGCCGTGAACAAGGAGGCGCCGCCCTGCGGCGGCTATCTCCTGATAGGGCAGCTTCTTGAGTCCCGAACGGTGTCTCTTGACGACCTCGGGGATATGGATTAAGCTTTACATAGTATTTTATTCAAGGGGGAACTATGGAAAACTTTTCATTGCGCGAGGCGGTCGAACAGGCGATACAGACGGAAAAACTGGGATACGAGTTCTACCGGGCCATGGGGGAGAAGTTCAGGGAAGACAGAGGGATGAAAGAGCTGTGTGAGACCCTTGCGGAAAAAGAGCGCATTCACGAAAAGACGTTCTCGGACCTTATGGACGGTGTAAGGGAGTCGGGCGAGGTGGACTGGGAAGAGGTCTCGAGGTATCTGAGGGTGATCGTCGAGTCCGAGTTCTTCCTTGGAAAAGGTAAATCCCTGCCTTCTCTGGACCACGTGAAGACCGTGGCCGATGCGGTGAAATTTGCGGTCGGGTTCGAGAAGGAGACTCTGCTTTATTTTTATGGCGTCAGGGACCTCATCAAGGAAAAGGATGTGCTTTCCCATATCATCGAAGAGGAAAAGAGCCATATCGTGTGGCTCAATAAACTTCAGGTTACTTCCTCAAAATAGTGCGTAAGTAACATAAGCCATTAGATGTTCATCCGCGGCGGGCGGGCAATATGCGTCCGAAGGTGACGGCGGGGTTAGGGATCATTTTTCTGCGCATTCTGCCGGCCTGTTCAGCTTCCTTTACAAAGAAGAAAAGTTGTTGGTATTATATACCGTTTTGGGAGAGGTGGCCGAGTAGGTCGAAGGCAGCCGCCTGCTAAGCGGTTGTGGGGGTAAAACTTCACCCAGGGTTCGAATCCCTGCCTCTCCGCCATTACGCGGTTTATTGGACGGCGCCGGGCGCAGACATGAGGCGCCGGGCGGCAGTAAATAATTATCAAGATGAAGCAGAACAAGGAGGTCTTCATGAAAAGAAAAGTTTTGGTAGCGGTTTGCAGTCTTTCACTGCTCTTGGCGGTAGGGGCCTGCAAAAAGAAACAGGAACAGCCGGCACCTCAGACGGGTATGCCCGGACAACAGCTTCCTGCCGGACATCCTCCGATGGGCGAGCAGGGCGGG
>JAJYLU010000203.1 GCA_021787505.1 Nitrospirota bacterium
GGCCTTCAGCCCCCGGATTATCACCGCAAGCTCTTTAATCTCATGGATCTTCATTTTGTCCAAGATAACACCTGCTGCCGCTATCTTTCAAGCGCCTTCAAAGCGGTCCAGAGGGCGGGTATCGTATCGACGTGATCACCCCTTACGTAGAAACTCTCTCCGCCGCCTGCAACCGTCCTCACCAGCATAGTCTTCCACGGCCTGAAGTAATAGGCGGGATCGTCTTTCGCCGGCTCACTGTGGAAATCTTCCGGCAACGGATAGAGATCGCATACCAGCGTTGCAAAATGCCTGATTTCTCGCCCCTCCCGGGCCGCCGCGTTTCTCGCCATGCTGAGTGCCTTCAGGAATATCTCGGGGGCCATCACCGCGCTCCCAAAATTCATCACCACCCCGCCTTCGAGATTTTGGACCGCCTTCACCAGCTTCAGGAAATCGCGATACGATGCGGCGCCGGCCGCGGCAGCATCGAAGTTGGGGTGCTCATGGATGATGTCATAGCCTATACCGATATGGACGGTCGCCGGCACGTGCAGCCGAGAACATGCGGCCAATATGCTGATCTCCTTATGAGGAAAGTCCCCCGCAAGGATGACGTCGCCCACGGCCCTGCCCATGCCTCCGCCGCCGCCCTTATAGGCTTCGTTGACAATATCGTTAATCCCGGCAGTCTCCCGCCATAACCCGAACTGTCCGTCCCGGATGTACCGGGCGACGCTTTCGCTCGTCGCGCCGGCGAGCGCCAGCTCAAAATCATGGATCATCACCGCACCGTTCATCGCAAGACAGGTTACATCTCCCCTTTCGAGCATATCGATAATGTATTTCTGGACACCCGCCCGAACAACGTGACCGCCTGCGAACATGATGACCTCTCCGCCCCGCTCCCTGGCCGCCGTGATACGATGCGCAATTTCGTCGAGGGACGGGTGGCGGAAAGAAGCAGGCTCAAGAGGCAGCACAACGGACGTATCGAGGTCGTGGTCTCTTTCCTTTAGGGACCTTAAGGTCAGCTTCCTCCTGTCAAACATCATTTTATTCCCGCAGCCTGCATGCCGATAGCTCCACCAGCACGATCCGGGGGATGGCCCGGAGGCAGCATCATGATCCGATTGGCCGTGTCGAAATCCTCCTGTGCGCGTCGTAAGTCGCCGAGCTGCGCATGCGCCTGTCCGCGGCTCATATAGGTCTTTGCCATGTTACCGGGAGTAAAGTCGCTATTTTCCCATGCCATGATGTCGCTTGCCCTCGGGAAGAAGCCGATCGTTCTGTCCAGATCGCGAAGGGCGAGGGCATACTCTCCCTTTTTGAGATATGCGTTACCCCTGTTATTGTACCCTATCGCCTTGCCCGTCTTCTTCACTATGTCGTCCCAGAACCTTACCTCATCGGTCCAGACGGTATTCCGCGTATAGGTGGCAACGGACAGAGCCGCTACGACCGTCACCGCGATCACCGCAGCAGCCACGCGCCCGCCGAGGAAAGGCCCGACCCTCATCGCGATAAGCATGAACAGTCCGGCGCAGCACGCGAAAAAACCGGCGCTCGGAAGATACAGTCGGTGTTCGAATATAACGTCCTTGATCGGGATCACGGAGGACTCTATCGAGATCGTGACAAAAAACCATATCACGCCTATCGAGATAAGCCTGTAATAGGGTGCCTCCCGGGGCCCGGCCTGCTTTGCCCGTTGCCATGAGCACAGAGCGGCCCCTTCGGCCGCAAACAGCAGCGACACCGACAGCAAAACCCGCCCTTCGAAAAGGGAATGGGACGCTGCATAATCATACACCGCGAGTTGGTCCGCCGGGAATACCAGCAGCCGGACATAAGTCACGATGACTCTGAACTGGGTGACCAGATACTCGTAGGGAGACCGCTGGAACAGATCGTAGAGCTTGTCTTTCCGGGTGATTTCATCGATGCCCCGGCCCGGGGCCGACAACCCCCATTCCGGCCCGAATAGGGAAAGCGGAATAATTATGAGCGCTGCGGCAAACGGGATGAGAAAATAAAATCTTCTCTTTTCGAATTTCGAAGCGCCAAACAGCATAAACTCCAGGATTGCGACCATGAAAGGGATCGTGAAGGCGATTTCCTTTGTCTTCATGGCAAGGATGGCGCTTACGAGCGAGGCGATATACATCGCAAGTCCGCGCCTCCGTTCTCCGCTTCCCTTCTCAAGCGTCACCCGGGCATGAAGATACAGAAGGATGCTCAGCAGATAAAACAGCGCGCTGAGGGACGTGAACCGCTGGGTAATATAGGAGACGGCCTGGGTCTCGACCGGATGGACGAGAAATACCAGACCCGTAAAAAAAGCGGCAGCGTACCTCCAACCCGGCTGCGGGTTCCCGGCGGAACCCAGGAGAGTCAGGATCACCGATATGGTACTGAAGACCAGTATCGCGTTAATTACATGGATAATCACATTCACCAGATGGAACCCGAAGGGGTTCTCTCCGCCCAGCGCATTATTAAGGGCAAAACTGAAATAGCCAAGGTATCTCGGGTCGGTGATATTCGCGAAATATGAAAGACTCCTGATCATGGGATTGCCGACAATATATTCTAAATCATCGAAGAGAAAGGGACCGCGGAATATCACGTCTCGGTAGAGGAAAAAACCGACTGTACCGAACAAAAGAACAGTCACAGTAAAAAAAGCCGCCCCCCCCGGACCCGGGCGATACGACATGCGTTCTTCATGTGCGGTCCCACCGTTCCTTACAGGAAAGTCGGGACCTCCCCCCATCCCCCGATCCTCCCTCCTGTCAGACATACCCGCACGCAGGGTCGCGCCGGTCCAAAGATCCGGCCGATGCAAGCGCCCTCCCCCTGCACCCCCCCAGGCATTTGTCGGCCTGCGGACAGGGGGCGCAATCGACCGGCGGAATCAGGAGGGATCGCCGCAGCTCTCTTTTCTTCGCGGAACTGATTATCTCCCCGAGCGTAGTTTCGCGCAGATCGCCGAGTTCCAGGGGCATTGCGGGACAGGGATAGACCTTGTAATCCGGGGAAAGGTAAAGCATGCTGTTCGCCGCCTGGCATCCCCCTTCGTGATAATCGGCTTCAGGATAAAATATCTGCCATAAGAAAGGATCGTGTATCGTAATCCGCATCGAACGATAATCCATTGCCCGCAATTTCGCAGCAAGTTCATCTCCCCTCTCATGCTCCAGGTACGCGGCCCCCTCCGTTCCAAGTCTCTGGATGGGGAAGACGAGATCATGAATTCCCTGCTGCAGGCAGAAGGAAACCACTCCCGGAATCTCCCGGTAATTCTGCCCGCTGTTGGCGAACGAGACGCCGGGCGTCAGTCCTCCCTGCCCGTAAGGTCCCCACCTTTCAAAAAAAGAGCGAACCTCACTCAGTGAAGAGGTATCGATAAGCAGGGTCGCCACCGCAGAACCCGACAGTCCGCCAAGAAAAGAAGGGGTCGCCACAGCCCCTGGTACCGTCAGCGATATGCCGATACTGCCCCCATTCAGTGCGTAGAGGATCTCCCGGCAGGAACAGCCCACCGGGGAACCGGGATCACGCAGGCTGAGGAACAACATCTTTGTCGCGATGATCTCTTCGCAGACCCTCCGGCAAAGGGCCGGATCAGGCGTCGCCTCCGGCAGGTCCCAGTATATCCTGAGAGGCGAGGGTAATTCTCTAAGATTCATTTCTCCAGCAATGGGGATCGGGGTTGTTCATGTCGCCGGTGAGGGCAAGGGTCCTGGCGGTACAGCCACCGAGACATTCGGAATGGCTCTTGCAGCTCAGGCATTTCCCCTTCGGCACCTTGTTCCGCATCATGCCGAGGACCGGTGAGTTGTCCCATACCTCGATCAGATCGTCTCTGCAGATGTTGCCGACCACGATAGGAATGAAGCCGCACGGCGTGATATCACCGTTCGATTTGATGTTCAGGGAGAGTTTTCCGCAGACGCTCCCCTTCACGAGCGAGTCGCTGTTCTTATGGCCGAGCAGGGCGATGATCGGGTCTTCGAGGGATATGCTAAGTCCCTTTACTGTATCCTTCAGCGCAATCGCCTTGATATAAAAGTCCCTCCACTCTTCAGGGCTGAGATCAAGAACGTCCTTGTTGGTAAAACCAAGGCCCGAGCACTTGAAATTATGAAAATTGATATTGGACACACCCGTCGCGCGCGCCATGCCGACAAGCCCTTCGATATCGTCGATATTGATCTTGCAGATCACCGATGAAATCGAGGTCTCGATGCCGGCGTCTTTCAGGTGACCCAGGGCTGCCTGCGCCCTTCCATGGCTCCCCTGAATGCCCCTGAACCGGTCGTGGACTTCGGGTTTAGGGCTGTCGATGCTGATACCCACCTTGCCGAACCCGGCCTCCTTGAGCCGCCGGGCCATGTCCCGGTCGATCAGAAACCCGTTGCTGTTCATCGAGACCGCAAGGCCGTGGTCCGCCGCGAACCGCGCGATATCGGTCAGGTCTCTTCTCAAAAGGGGCTCTCCACCCCCGAAGTTCACAGAGAATACCTTTGCGGCGGCCAATTTTTCGACTATTGCGCTGACCATATCGAAGCCGAGTTCTTCGCTCACATCGGCCCTGCTGTAACAGTGACTGCACTTGAAATTACACCGGTTCGTGACCGCCCAGTTAACGGTAAGCGGCGCGGCGGGAATCAAACTATTTTTCATGGGCAAGCCCTTCCTCCTTCAGATGCTCCAAAAAAGCGTCTACATCGCTCCGCAAGGTCTCTTCGTCCACCTCGAATTTTTCTTTCAACTCCGAGACGATTTCTTCCACGGTCCTGCCGTCACACAATTTCCATATCTCCGTGCCGAGAAGATTGAAAGAATGCATCTTGCC